>JAJNBN010000064.1 GCA_021156225.1 Verrucomicrobiota bacterium
GAGGATTGCCTGCAATGCCTCCGTGCGGATCATCCGTTGCGGCGTTTGCAATTTGAGCTGCTGCTTCACCTCCGTCTGCACGCGCTCTGGTTGGGCTTGATCCTTTAAATCGCACTCTTCGATAGAACCTTCGGACATCACCAGCGCGAAGGGCAGCTTGCGCTCCGTCATGCTCGCTTCCGCTTTCGCCATCACGTCCGCGATCTTCGCTTCCTCATTCGGGAAGGGCAGCCACGGGATCTGCATCGTCTCCAGCAGTTGATGCGTGATCTGGCCCATGAGCACGTGCTGTGGCTCATCCGGGCGACCCGGTTCCCCACGCCACGTCGTGATGAGCAGCGTGGGCACTTGGAAGGGATAGTTCAGCGAGGTGAGCGGGTTCACCATGTTGCCGAGGCCGGAGTTCTGGCACATCGTCACCGTCTTGCGCCCGCCCAGATACGCGCCCATCGTGATGCCCACCGCCTCGCCCTCGCTCGTCGCGCCAATGTAATCCAGCGTCGAATCGCCGATGACGTAATTGATAAACGGCTTCAGATACGAACACGGCACGCCCGCGTACTGGGTGTAGCCCAGTGACCGCAGATGCTCGATGAATGCTGACGCTGGTATCATGCGTTAAAATGCGTTCGCCGCGCTCAGATCTTCCAGGCTGTCCACATCCAGCCAATGCCCCGTGATGTAGTTCACGCGTACCGTCTGACCGCTTGCGAGCAGATGCTTGAACAGATCATCGAAGCGCAGCTGGTTGAAGTCTGGTCGCTTCGCCAGTTCCGCCAAAGCCGCGCGGATCTTCTCCGCGCCCTTCGCGCTCGCCTTGATCAGGCCGATCCACTCGCCGTGGATCTTGTCCTGCGCCAGCTTCGGCCCCATCTCGCGCAGCTCCGCTTCCTCTTCACCATATTTGATGGTGTAGGGATGCGACGCCGTCACGTAATCGATGTAGCTGTCCGCGCGCTTGCGCTGCTGCCACGCCGCATCCACGGCGATGACGATGTCACCCGGATCCGTCAGCAGGTTTTGCAGGATGTAACGGCGGAACAAAATATCACCGAACGAGATCACCACGTTGCCCTCGATGTCTTTCGCAGCTTTGTTCAGCGAGCCGAGTTCCGCCGTGCTCGCATACTCCGCGTTTTCCACGAAACGCACGTCCGGTGCGTTCACTTCCTTGCTCGCGAAGCCGCGCACCACCACCACGTCCTTCGTCTGCTCCGCGCGGAATTGCGCCACCAGCTTGTGCAGGAGCGGCTGCCCGTTGATCGGGATCATCGCCTTCGGCTTCGTCTTCGTCAGCTCGCCGAGTTCGCTGCCTTGGGAAGCCGCGAGGATGATGGCCCGCAGCGAATTGCTCGTCTTCGGCAGATACCGCTCTTCGGCTTCCGCCAGTTCATCCGCGTTTTGCAGACGGAAAATATCTTTCACCGAGGCCACGCGATCTTCCACGTTCATCAGCGAACGTTCCTTGAAGATGGTGCGCGTCGTGTTCTGCATGGCCGTGATGGCCGAGCGCACGTTGTGGTTCGCCCAGATGACGGTGCTGATGCCGGCCTGCTCGAAGACTTCCGTGGGCGTGCTGTAATACATCGTCGGCACGATGACCAATGGGCAACGGTTCTTCCACGCCTTGGCGAAGGCCAGAATCTGGTCTGGCGACGATTTCTTGCTATGGATGAGCAAGGCATCCGCGCCCGCCGCATGATACGCATCCGCGCGACGTAACATCTCTTCCATGCCCCATCCCGCGATGAACGCCTCCAGACGGGCGACGAGGCAGAAATCTGGATCGCTCTGCGCGTCCTTCACCGCCTTGATCTTGCCGGCGAATTCATCCATGTCCGCCAGCGGCTGTTGCTCGCTGTTGATGAAGGAGTTCGTTTTGGGGAAAAGCTTGTCCTCGATGCACACCGCCGCGCACCCGCGCTGTTCGAGCTTCTTCACCAGACGGCGCACGTTGTTGAAATTGCCGAAGCCCGTGTCGCCATCCAGCAAAATGGGGATGTTCGTGGCATCCGCCATGTACTCCACCACTTCCAGGACTTGCGTCCAGCTCGCCTCATTATTGTCCCGCACCCCGAGCGAGGCGGACATGGACAGGCCGCTGGCCCAAATGCCCTTGAAGCCCGCCTCTTCCACGATGCGGGCACTGAGACCATTATGCGCCTCCATAAGGAATTCCAAATGGGGCGACTGCAACATCTGCTTAAACTGCGTCGTTTTGTTCACTGGCGCGCCATTAAATGGAACCGGCGCGCCGCACGCAACAGCGCACTTTGGGTCACCCACGATTAAATCTGTGGACAAATTCACCATAAATCCTCCAATCGACCTTCCATCTTCCTCGTCCTCGAACCCATAGCAGCCCGGTAAGGATGTCTTTGGCAGTCGAACTTCGACCGCCCTCCCAAACCAAGGCCTTGAACCCCGCGCCGATGGGTTGGGGCACCGCCACTCGCCCTTACCGCAACGGCCCGCTCGGCTTCACCATCAGCTATCCACCATCCACTATCTACTCTCTTTGTCATCTGTCCTCAATCTGCCAGTAAATCCCGGCCTCCGTTAGCATTGCATCTCACTCCATCCCACTACATCCACACAAAATGTTCTTTTTCATGCCCCAACTCTGCCCGATCTCTCGAACCTCCGTTAGCCTTGCGTTCCACTACGTTCCATTACGTTCACACAAAATGTTCTTTTCCTGTCCCCATCTTGTCCTTTTTTAGCAACCAGCGTTAGCCTTCCGTGCGCCCGGTGCGCTCCATGGAGACAAAATTTCAAATATCTTGGTCCCCGGTCCCTTTCTTCTTCCTTCACCCTTCCTCATTCTAAATTCACTTTCTAATGCCCCCACCATACCCACCCCAGTATGACATCCGCTGTCACACTGGATAAAATCTTTAAAATATTCTCAATGCTGGCTGAAGGCAAGTTACCCCAAAGGAAGCTGCTCCCAGTCCCGGCAGGGACTTCCCGAAAATAGCCCAGCGATTCATCGCTGGGGGAAAACGGCCTCTTTCCAAGTCCCGGCAGGGACGAAAGAATCTTGCGAGATAACGATATGGGCATGTGTATCGCGCCGTTTCTTTCGTCCCTGTCGGGACTGGCCCCGTCTGGTCCGGTCCCAGCGATGAATCGCTGGGCTATTCTCTTTCGCCCTCCGGGCTGGGCTGAACACGCTTGCCAAGCCTGCTTCCCCCTACGCCCTTTTTAGCATCTCGGCTACAAACCACTGCATCTGCCGCGTTGACATTCTCGGGCTGTTCTTTATCACCGGTTCAGCCATGAGAAATTCCCCACGAGCCTGTCATGACTGACCGCCGTCTGAACGTCTTATTCCGCCTGAGCATCGTGCAGATACTCCTAGCCTGCTATTTCATCGTTTCATCCTTGGTCGTAATCGGTGTGCAAGAACGCCAGGTGGAGAAAGCAGATAAAGCCATCAAAGACTTCTCTAGTCAGGCTACACGAGCTAGTGACTACACCCCGTTAGGATGGTTCACCCCGGTCAGATACGATGCTCAAAGGACTGCGCACTCCGGCTGGCACATGCTCATCGCTGGTTTTGCATTGCTGTTCGTAACCATTGGTGAACTGTATGTCTTGTTCGATCTCAGTCGGACACAATCTGCCCCTATCAACCCCACTCCACCTGCTGACTCTGTGACTTTGAGCGGCGCCAATCCCACTACCGGACCGCCCGCTTCCCATCAGAACCCCGCCCTCATGGCCTTCTACCTGGCTGCGCTCCCGCTGCTCTCCACGTTCATTTTCATTCTGGATACGCGAACTCCTTTTGATGTTCTCGGCTGGAGCAAGAACCCAGGACCCATGCTGATGCTCTCGCTATTGGGATTGGCTATACTGACCGCATTTTGGCGTGTGCCGCTGGTCAAAATCATTCTGGTGACCCTCTTCTTTCTGCTCCCGATCTGTTTGCCCCAGATATGTGGCCTCGTTTTGAGATGGATAGATATCTTTCAGGTGCCGAATCCCCTCTGGTATCTGCTTGTCTTTCTCCCCCTCCTGCTTGGCGGCTTATCTGTATATCATCTCAACCTGCCCAGACTGGCGAAGGTTGGTTACCTTTTCGTCGGTGCCTATATCGGAGCCGTGCATATCTACAATGGTTTTTACACCGAACAGCACATGAACTTCTTTGGCGGAGGATGGACGGCATAAATCGCCCTGACTTATGGATAAACCCGAAAACACATTTAGCCAGCCCATAACCCCCGACATCCTCGCCACCATCGCAGGCCGTGAACTCCTCATCCATCACTTGGGACACTGGCCCACCTTTCACGATTTCGAGGTTCTCTCCATCACGCTAGAACGTCCTCTGGTCACATCCATCACACATGACCTGCGCGCAACTTTCCTGATCTTCGACCTTTCCAAATCTCCTGACAGTCCGGAACGCAAACAAGGCACTGTCGAGATTCTCTTTGAATACATCGACAACCTTCAAATCGAGGGTTTCAACCAGCAAAATCCTATCATGGGTTTGTCGATCACTCCCGCTGAAGACCCATCCTCCGGTTTACGGGTCATTTGGACCGGAACCGGACCGGGTTGGAAGAACGACGTCTCATTCACTTGCGGATGCATCACGGTGCTTCGCGTCATTGACCTCAACCCCTTTCAAAAATCCACACCTTTCAAGTGACATCATGCCCCGCCCGGCCACACGCCCGCTTGATCCAGCCGATCACGAACGCATCGCCGAGACCTTCCGCGAACTGCACGCGCATTTCCATGAGTGGAGCCAGAACTATCAGAGACAGGAACACGATCTCATCGCCTTTGCCTACTACGAAGGCTGTGGAAACACCACTTGCTGTAGCGATATCCTTTCCCGTGCCGCCCCGCTTGCCCTCGGTCAAAAACTCGTAGCCGAGAATGGCTTCGCCTGGATCATGGTCCGTGCGGAGAATGTCTGGCACTACGCGATCGTTCATTTGGAGGTCGGCCTGTTCATCGATCTGGAAGCCTTGGAAACCCCGCCACATGGCGACTATCGCACCTATTCTCGCGGCCAACGCACTCATAACGCCTACGACGCCATCGTGGAACAACTTAACCAAACTCGATTGAAAATATAACGACTCCTGCGGACACTCTCCGTTAATACTACCAACGCACCTATGCAACCGTATAAAACACCCATCCTCTCCACCATCTCAAACCTCTTTGGCGCGTTCATGCTCTTGGGCGCAGTGGGTTGGATATTCTTGGCCTTCACGGCGGACAATGCGATGCCGCTTTATACCTCCATCGGTTTCACCGTTTTCTTGGCCCTGAGCGCCCTGATCCAGTTCGGCACGGCGCAAGTCATCGATTATCTCGGTCGCACTGCCCATTCCTCCGAGCGCCTTTGCCACATCTTGGAGAACTCGTTCGCTGACCGCTTGACCAGCCTCGAGAACCGCCTGTCCTCGGCTGCCCCCTTGACCGTCCGTATCGATACCGCCCCGCCTCCGCCCGGATTCCGCCATAAATACTTCTATTCGATCGACGGCTCCAAGACCGGCCCCCTCTCGGCTGATGAGGTCCGCAAACTGTGGGGAGATAACGTTGTCCGCGATCACACCCCAGTCCTGCAGGAAGGTGACACCCAATGGCGGACCTATGCCGAACTGCTAAGTTTGAAGAAGTAAACGGGCTGGTGAATGGGATGTTTCCATCCAGTTTCCGGGAAAAAGAAAACTGCGCGTCTTTTAGTTCGCGGGAGTTTTCCTGAAGAAGATGGAGCGAGCGAAGGGATTCGAACCCTCGACATTCACCTTGGCAAGGTGACGCTCTACCAGACTGAGCTACGCTCGCTTCCGTTCCGTAAAGCGGGGCAGATTAAGCGGCAGACGGTCCAAGATTGCAAGCCCTCTTTTTTAAATGTTTTGCAGCCATCTTTTGGGGCGCGGGTTGTCTCAACCCGCAGCGATGTGAAATGGTCGACAGGGCTGGTCATTCCAGAGGTATGTCCATGAGCGCCAACGGCTTTTCCTTTTGTCTCCAAGCATTCGGGGGTTGCTGCGGGTTGAGGACAACCCGCGCCCCACAGTCACGAAAAAGCGGCGGTTGTTCACCGCCGCTTGATATCTGAGAAGCTAGCCGACCGTCCGCTTCGCTTCGCTTTACTCGAAGTCGTAGATGTTCACCTTCTTGCACACGCGCTTGAACACCTTCTCCACGAAGTCGATATGCATCGGGTGCACCTGGTAATCATCCTGTGCCTTCTTATCCGCGAACACGATGTTCAGGGCCACTTGATAGGTCTGGTCCACCACCGGGCGATGGCTGCCGACCATCTTGCCGACGTGGAAGCTCAGGGTGCCGGGGATGGGGCGCAGATATTGTTCCGCGCCCGCGATGAGTTCATCCGCTGCCGTGGGATTGGCAGGGTCCGTCCAAAAGATCACAACATGTGAAAACATGGGCCGAAGCCTAGTAAGTCCCCCCAAGCCGACGCAATGGAAAAGGTAACCGAGGAATCGGGAACTGGGTGAAAACCGTGCGCGCGTTGGAGGCGAGGGTCGGAATCGAACCGACGAATGCAGCTTTTGCAGAGCCGTGCCTTACCACTTGGCTACCCCGCCAACGCGTGCCGGAAAATCTAGGGAACTCAGCCGCCAGCGCAAGCTCTTGTTTTGGGAAATTGTTTATGCCTCCGCATAGCCCAGCTCCTTCCGGCGTTTCCATAACTCCTTGGGCTTGAAGATGCCCGCTGGGGTGATGATGCCGGTGATGAGGTCCGGGGGCGTCACGTCGAAGCCAGGATTGCGCGCGTGGCTGTCGGGATTGCCGATGCGGACGTAAGTGCGTTGACCTTTTTTCGTTCCTCGCCCCTCCCCCTTCGCACTTTGTGCAATGCCCCAGGCACCGAGGACTTCGCTTTCGTGGCGTTCTTCGATGGGGATGTCGAAACCGGAGCGCATGTCCCAATCGATGGTGGAAAGGGGGATGGCGACGTAGAACGGGATCTTGTGGCGCTTGGCGAGGACGGCCTTGGTGTAGGTGCCGATCTTGTTAGCGACTTCACCGGTGCGGCCGAGGGTGCGATCGCTGCCGACGATGACCAGATCGATCTCGCCGCGTTGCATGAGGTGGCCGGCGGCGTTATCCGCGATGACGGAGTGGCTGATGCCTTGTTGCGCGAGTTCCCACGCGGTGAGCGAGGCGCCTTGGCAACGGGGACGGGTCTCATCGCAGAAGACGTGAAATTTTTTGCCCTGCGCCTGCGCTTCATACATGGGGGCGGTAGCGGAGCCGATGTCCACAAAGGCGAGCCAGCCGGCGTTGCAATGCGTCAGCACGCGCATGCCTTCGGTGATGAGCGGCGCGCCGTGCTTCCCGAGGGCGTGGCAATGCTCCACATCGTCGTCTGCGAAGTGATGCGCGGCGTGCAGGGCGCGGAGTTGCTGTTCTTCAACGGTGGTGCCTGCGGCCATTTGCGCACGGACATCGAGCATGGCGTTCACGGGATCGACAGCCGTGGGACGGGCTTCTTTCAGGACGGTGAAGACTTCGTCCACATGCTTTTGAAAAGCGGCGAGGTCTTTGCCTTTGAAGGCGCGGGCACCTTGGGCCAGACCGTAAGCAGCCGTAGCGCCGATGGCACCGGCACCGCGCACGACCATGTCGCGGATGGCGGCTGCGGTGTCGCGAAAGTTTTTGGTGTGGATGAGCTGGAACTCGTGCGGAAGAAGGCGCTGCTCGATGAGGACCACGGCGTTCTTCGCTTCGTCGAAGCCGACCGTCCGGTAGTGCTGGACCTTGCGGCCCGTGCGTACGTTCATGCGGCAGTAATTATTTCTTGGACGGCTTCTTCAGCTTCTTGATGCGTTCGCGCACGGGCTTGAAGAGGGGATGCTTGCGCAGCTCTTTCAGGTCTTCATCGCGGGAAAGCCAGTTGAAATCGCGGTAGCCGAGGTCCATGGCGTGATCGAGCGTCTGGACGGCTTTCTCGTATTCTTTGATGAGCGCGTAGCTGCAGGCGAGGTTGTAGAATACCAAGGGGTCTTCCGGGCGCAACTGGGCGAGCTGCTCGTCCACATGGAGGCCTTCGGAAACGCGGCCACGGGCGGTGTAATCATCACCGAGGATCTGGAGGGCTTCCTCGTATTGGGGGTCGCGGCGGACAACGCCTTCCAAGAAGCCGATCTCGATGTCTAGGTCGCGCCGCTGTTCGCGGGAGAGAATTTTAGTGGTCGTGGGCTTTTTCGGCATACAACACTTGCTGCGCTGGTGGTAATCAAGACGACCTTGGCCCGTTCGTCAAGGGGCAGAATGGAAGCTAGGTAGAAGACGGTAGCCGGTTGCACCGGCGGGCCAATGGGGGAAACATCGAACATCCAACGCCCAACTTCGAACATCGAGAGAAGAGTTAGTGCCTTCTCATGTCTAATGCACGAAATGAAGGCGGACAATTCGGTTGAAATACTTTCGCAAACCCGAATCATCCCCCGCTAATGAAATGTTTCGTCACCGGCGGGTCGGGTTTCATCGGCGCGAATCTCGTGCACGAGCTGAATGCGCGCGGACATTCAGTGAGGTGCCTGCTGCGGCCGGGGGCGGATGTGCGCGGGTTGCAAGGTGCTGAGTATGAGGCGGTGCCGGGTGATGTGGGCGATGTGGCGTCCCTGGCGAAAGGCTTGCAGGGGTGCGATTGGGCGTTCCACGTGGCGGCAAGTTATCACCTCTGGCTGGCGGATTACGCGCCAATGTACGCCGCGAATGTCGAAGGGACGCGCAATGTGCTTACAGCGGCGCATCAGGCGGGGTGCTCGCGAATCGTGTATACGAGCACGGTCGGTTGCATCGGGTTGCCGAAAGAAGTAAACGGCAAGGTGGAGCCGACCGATGAGGCTACACCGGTCGCCGAGAGCCAGATGAGCAACCATTACAAGCTCTCCAAGTGGAAGGCGGAGGTAGTGGCGCGCGAACTGGCGGCGAAGGGCTTGCCCATCGTGATCGTGAATCCGAGCGCACCCATCGGGCCGCGCGATGTGAAGCCCACGCCCACAGGCAAGGTCATCGTGGATTTCGTGAATCGCCAGATGCCCGCCTATCTGGATACGGGCCTGAACTGGGCGCATGTGCGGGATGTAGCCGTCGGCCATATCCTCGCCGCCGAAAAAGGCCGCTTGGGCGAGCGTTACATCCTCGGCAGTATGGATGGCAATTGGACCATGAAAGACGCCTTTGCCGTTCTGCAAGACATCACTGGTGTGCCCGCCCCGAAGTTTCAGGTGCCCTACGCCATCGCGCACACCGCCGCACATTTTGATGAGTTCTTCTCCAAATTCACCGGCAAACCGCCCAAGGCCCCCCTCGCCGGCGTGCGCATGGCCAAATACAAGATGTTCTTCAATCCAGCGAAGGCTGTGAAGGAACTGGGCTTACCGCAAACTCCTCCCAGAAAAGCCCTGTCCGATGCCGTAGAATGGTTCCGCACCAATGGATACGTGAAGAAACCGTGACCCAAAACTGTATTTCCCGGCCCCTTCCCTGACCACTCGACAGGAATTACCGAACCGCCCCGGCAAATAGTCACCGATTACAAAATTTCCTGGGCAAAAAATGCAAAGTGTTCATTGACATACCCGGCCACTTGCCGTGATGTCACCCGCCATGAACTGGATACTCATCGGAGTCCTGGTTTACATCGTGGTCCAGATGGCCATCGGCCTCATGGTCTCGCGGAACATTGATAGCGAGGAAGACTACCTGCTGGCGGGTCGTAGCCTTGGTCTGGGTTTGGCCACCTTCAGTATTTTTGCCACCTGGTTCGGTGCGGAGACCTGTCTGAGTGCAGCCGGCAAGTTCTATCAAAAAGGTTTCGCTGGTGGAGCATCCGACCCCTTCGGCTACGGCATCTGTATCCTGTTCATGGGTGCCGTCTTCGCCATCCCTCTCTGGAAACGCAAGCTCACCACCCTCATCGATCTGTTCCGTCAACGTTATTCTCCCCTGGTGGAACGCGCTTCCGTCCTGCTCATCGCTCCCACCTCCATCATTTGGGCTGCGGCCCAAGTAAGGGCTTTCGGTGAAGTCATCCACAACGTCTCCAATGCTGGCATCACCGTGGATACGGCCATTCTCGTGGCCACCTCCGTCGCCATCACCTACACCGTCACCGGTGGCCTAAAAGCAGATGTGCTGACCGATCTCGTCCAGGGCATCATCATCATCGTCAGCCTGGTCATCATCTTCATCGTGATTCTGGCCCAGACCCCAGATCTCTCCGCCACCATTGGTGCGATCGACCCCGGCCGCCTGAATCCCTTCCATGGGAATGGTGGTTTTCTGGACCAGCTGGAGCTTTGGATGATACCTATCTGCGGCTCGGTCGTGGCCCAGGAGTTGATCGGACGCGTCCTCGCCAC
>JAJNBN010000065.1 GCA_021156225.1 Verrucomicrobiota bacterium
ACCGCGCCGCTCTCCGCGTTTATGCCCAAGAGCCGCAGCACCTGATGCCCGCGCTGATTGTAGAGAAAGCTGAATTCCTTCGAATCCGCCGACCACGCCATCTGCGTCACACTCCACGGATTCGGAAACAACTCCTCGCTCACCGCGATCTGCTTCTTCGTGGCGAGATGAAATAACTGCGGCTTGGCCAGCGGTATCGGATCACCCGGCTTCAGATAATTGTAATCCTGCAATTTCGGCTGCAACTGGTCCTTCGGCGAAGACTCCACCAGATACACTTTGCGATCGCCCCCTTGCTTCGTGCGTAGCACCACCAGCTTCTGCGAATCCGGCGACCAATGAAACGTCCCACCATAACTATCCTGCGCCGTGCCATCCGTGCTCAGCGCCGTTTCTTCTTTGGTCTCTTTGGTCCGCACCCACACATTGTTGTTCTTATAGAACGCCACCCATTTCCCATCCGGCGATTCCCCACGCGGCCTCGCGGCTGTGGTTTTTTCCGGTGCAGGCGCCGTGCTCGTGATCTCCGCAACGCCATTCTCCAGCGTCGCCTCAAAATGTCCGAGTGATTTCCCATTCTTATCCGCCACCAGCCACACATGCCCCGCGAATGTCCCCATCTCTCGCTCCCCATTCGCCGCCAGCTTGCCATAGCTCTTCTGCTTGCCCTCCGTATCCACCCAGAAAAGCTCCACTTCACCGCCCGAACGGTTGATGAACGTGATATTCGCTCTGCCTCCGCCATTCCGCGAAGTCTCCTTGCCGCCACTGGTCGCCACCAGCTTGGGCGCGGCCTTGTCCAAAACCTTGAGCTCGTTCGTCGCCGTATCGAATTGCCACCACTTCCCCTTGATCAAAAGTTCCAACGTAGTGGTCTTATCCACCGGCTCGATCCGGTCCACCGGCAGGCGATCCGCCTTCAAATCTTTCACCCCCGCCTTGCTCAAAGCCTCCGTAAGTTTGGCGTGATCGAAAGCGATCAGCCGCGTGCGTTTGAGACTGCGCACCAAAATGAATTCATGACCATTACCCGGCAACTGCCGCCGATACCAGAAGTCCTCCCCATTACTAAGCCAATGCGGTTCCACTTTGGCATTGAGCACCTTATTCTCCGTCAACCGCCGCAGACCCGCCGCCCGCTCATAATCCGCCTTGCTCCCCTGAGCCACGACCGAATCAACGCACGCAACCGATAACCAGCAGATACCCGCTAGCAAGAAAACAGGGAAACGCATGCCAAACGTGTTAGCCGATACCCCCAGAACTGCAACCGCTAAGTGGATCGAACGCCGCAACATTGCGCCCGTGCTGCCGGATTCCAGCTGGCAGTAAGCTGCCGTTCGCCGCAACACAAACATTCACGTTTTGTCACGCCGTCGAATTGACAAGAGCCATCAACGTGACATAAGCGCTTCGCACCCTCGCCCCTCGGAGGGGAGAGGGCCGGGGTGAGGGGTGCCCGCTTTCCTATTGGTGGACGACGCAACACGAACTATCACCCACTTCTACTCCCGCCCCTTCTTCCCCTTCACCGCCCCCGGCATCATCGGCTCCGCCACCGCCCGAAACCACTCATCATAACGCTCCTTGAGCAACTTGAACTGCGCTTCATTCGCCGTGGCCAGATTGCGCATCTCCGTCCGGTCCTCCTTCAAATTGTACAGCTCCCACTGACTCTGCGGTCGTGAATGCCCCACCAGTTTCCAGTCGCCCATGCGCACCGCCCGCCCATTCTCATGCTCAAAGAAAACCGCCTCCCGCGTCGTGCGCTGTTTACCTTGCAGAACCGGCATCAGGCTGAGTCCATCCAACGCCGTCAGTTTATTACCCTTATACTCTGCCGGATAAGTACCCTTCGCCAGATCGAGACACGTCGGCAGCAGATCGATCACATGCCCCACAGTCTCCGTCATGCTGCCACCCTTGGCCTTCAACCCCTTCGGCCAATGCACGATCATCGGCGTATGCGCGCCGCCCTCATACGATTCCTTTTTCCAAAACCGGAACGGCGTGTTCGCCGCATTCGCCCAATACGACCCGATGCCGGTATAACTCATCTCCTTGCCCAATGACTCCACCGGAATGCCCTCTTGCTCATAGCGGATCTTCTCACCTGTGCGCGTGAACGCATTGCGATCATAGCCCGGCACATTCGGTATCTCGGGCGAAGCCCCGTTGTCCGCCATGAAGAAGATCACCGTGTTATCAAGTTGCTTGGCCGCCCGCAAAGCCTCGATCAATTTGCCCACGCCTTGATCCAGCCGATCCACCATCGCTGCATGCACCGCCATCTTCGCCGCCTGATAATTCTTCTCCTCCGGCGTGAGCGCGTCCCAGTCTTTCCCATTCCCTTGCACCGGCGGCAATGTGGTGTTCTTCGGATCGAACAGCCCCAACTGCTTCTGCTTCTCAAACCGTTTCTTCCTCAGTTCATGCCAACCGTCCTTGTACGTATCACGATACTTGGCGATGTCCTCCGGTAACGCATGCAAAGGCCAGTGCGGCGCGCAATGCGCCACGTAAAGGAAGAACGGTTTGTCCGCCTTGGCAAAATCCTGCACATAGCTCACCGCATGGTCCGTGATGGCGTCGGTGATATAAAAATCCTTGGGCACCTCCTTCACCGCGTTTGTTCCATCCACCAGGGAGAACGGATCGAAATAATTGATCACCCCCCAGACAATGCCGAAGTTCCGGTCAAAGCCGCGATTCACCGGATATGAATCCAACGGAGCAAACGGCTGCTGCGCATCAAACCGGTGATCCAGCCACATCTGATGTTTCTCCGGCAACACCGGCGTGAACGAAAGATGCCACTTCCCCGAGAGCCCCGTCTGATAGCCATTCACCTTGAGCAATTCCGCAATCGTCGCACCATTGCGAGTCAGACTGTTTCCATTCCGCGCCAGACCCACCTTATGCGCATACTGACCCGTAAGCAGCGAGGCTCGCGTAGGACAGCACCGTGCCGCATTATAAAACTGCGTGAAGCGCAACCCATTCTGCGCGAGCGAATCAATATTGGGTGTCCGAATCTCCCCACCAAAACACCCCACATCCGAGAACCCCAGATCATCCGCCATGATGATGACAATATTCGGCCGCGTATCCGCGCTCCATCCAGTGAACGCAAAAGCCGTCAGGCACAAACAAACGAGAACTCGTTTCAACAACAGGGTCATGCGCCGAGAATGCCTCAGCGCGAAGAGCAGGGGAATACCCGTGATACACCTAAAGCTATCAAACCCGCACGAAGAGAACGCTAATGCTTGGACTGGAGACTGCCTGCCGCTCCCGAATTGCTAGCGTGAGCGAGAATGAAAATTAAGTTTACTCCGTCACCTTCCCCTTGCGGTTCTTCTGATCCCTCTTCTCCGCCATCGGCCAGTTCGGATCATCCACCCGCGCCGATTTCATCAACGCCTCCGCTTTCGCCACCAGGTCCGGCTTGGCCGCCGCGAGATCATTCTTCTCCCCGCTGTCCGCCTTCAGATCATACAGCTCGATCGCTGCGGAAGGTCCGTTCCGCACCGCTTTCCAATCACCAAACCGGATGGCCTGAATCGATTTCGCCTCATGCAGTTCCCAATAAAAATACTCCCGCTTCGGTGCCGGACCGCCTTTCAGGAAAGACACCAGCGAAAGCCCATCCGTCTTCGCTCCCTTCGGCAGCGTGGCCCCCGCCAGTTCGGCCGCCGTCGGCAGGAAATCCCAGAACGCCCACGGCTCATCACTCACGCGCCCGGCTGGCACCTTGCCCGGCCAGCGCGCCAGCCCGGCCTGTCGCACCCCACCCTCATACATGCTGCGTTTGAACCCACGCAACTTCCCGCCCATCGTCTGGTCAAACGCCTTGCCGATCTCCGACGTCGGATTGAACGAAGAACCATTATCACCCGAAAAGAACACGATCGTGTTCTCATCGATCTTCAATTCCTTGAGCGTCGCCAGTAACCGCCCCACATCACTATCCAGCCGTGTGACCATCGCCGCGTAATTCTTCTGCTGTTCCGTCCACGGCTCCTTCGCGTAGATGCCCTGATCATCGATCTCGAAGCGTCCATGGGGCAGGGTGATGGCGTAGAATAGGAAGAATGGTTTGTCCTTTTGCTGCTTCACCCAGTTCCCCGTCTCCTGCGCGATTAGCTCCTGCGCATACGTCTTGCCTACACCCTTGCCATCATTACCCGGCAACTCGATGCGTTTGTCGTCGTTATACAGGTAAGTCGGAAAATAACTGTGCGCATGCCGCTGGCAGTTATAGCCGAAGAAATGATCGATACCGTTCTTCAACGGACTGCCCGTCGTATCAAACATCCCCATGCCCCACTTGCCCATGCACGCCGTGGCATAGCCCGCATCCTTCAAGAGCTTCGCCACCGTGAGCATGCCCGCGGGCAAGGGAAACTGTCCTTCCGGTTGCGCCTCAAAATTCGCCCGCACCGGACTGTGCCCCGTATGCAAGCCCGTCATGAGCGAAGCACGTGAAGGCGCACAAACCGTCGTGCCACAATACGCCTGCGTGTAGCGCGTGCCCTCCGCCGCCATCCGGTCCAAGTTCGGCGTCTTGATCTTCGTCTGCCCATACACCCCGAGATCCCCTTGCGCGAGATCGTCCGACAAGATGTAGATGATGTTTGGCTTCCTTTCCGCCGTCGGCAGGCCAGTGACAACGGATAGACCCAAAACCACCACGCTTAGAATACGAGATAACGCTTTCATGCTTTAAATAAATTAAGGCCGTGTCCGCCCCGCCTGTTTGAATTTGTTCAGCGCAGCTTGCATCTCCTGCACTTTTTCCGGGTTCTCCGCCGCCACGTTCTTGCGCTCGCCCACGTCCTTGCTCAGGTCGTACAATTGCGGCACCTCATCATTGCCTGTCTCCGCATTCGTATTCTTGTTCACCTTCGGTCCCTTGCTCGGCTCGATGAATTTCCAATTTCCCTGTCGCAAAGCCACCGCATTCGCATGTTCCAAGACGTAGTCGCGCCCTTGCTTCGATTCACCCAACAAAGCCGGCAGCATATTCAAACTGTCCGGCGCATCCGCTTCCGCCAACGTCTGCCCCGTCAACGCCGCGAAAGACGCCAGCAAATCCACCTGCGAGATCATCGCATCACTCACCCCCGGCTTGATCTTGCCCGTCCAGCGCACCAGAAACGGCACCCGCGTGCCCGCCTCAAACTTGCTATACTTGTTCCCACGATAAGGCCCCCACGGCTTGTGCTCACCCAGTAACTTCACCGCCTCGTCTTGATACCCGTCATCGATGACTGGACCATTATCACTGCTCAAGATGACGAGCGTGTTTTCATTGAGCCTAAGTTTCTCCAGTGTGTTCAGCACTTCACCCACGCACCAGTCCGCCTGGATGATGGCATCACCTCGTGCTCCCATGCCGCTCTTGCCGACGAAGCGCGGATGTGGCACCCGCGGGACATGCGGATCATGCAGGCCGAAGTAGAGGAAGAACGGTTGCGCCTTGTTCTTCTCGATGAACTGAACCGCCTTGCCCGTGAAAATATCCGCCATGTCCTCATCCTTCCACAGCGCCGCCTTGCCGCCCTTCATGAAACCGATACGACTGATGCCATTCACGATACTCATGTCATGCCCATGACTCGGCTTCTGCTTCGTGAGCAACTCCGGGTTTTCCTTGCCCGTCGGCTCACCGGGAAAATTTTTCGTGTAGTTCACTTCGATCGGATCTTTCGGGTCCAATCCCACCACGCGATGATTCTCCACAAACACGCACGGCACACGATCCGCCGTGGCCGCCATGATGTAAGAGTAATCGTAACCCACCTCATTCGGCCCCGGCTTGATGTCCCCATTCCAATCAATTTCTTTGTCACCCAAGCCCAAATGCCATTTCCCCACCGCACCCGTCTTGTAACCCGCCTTTTGCAGGACGGAGGGCAGCGTCGTGCGCCCCGGCTTGATGATCAGTGCCGCATCACCAGGCAAGATGCCCGTGCCTTTTTGCCGCCACGCATACTCACCCGTCATCAACGAATAACGCGAAGGCGTGCATGTGGCCGACGTCGCGTAACCGGCGGTAAATCGCAGCCCCTCCTTCGCGATGCGGTCCATGTTCGGCGTCTTGATGGTCTTGGAACCGTTCGCGCTCACATCGCCATAGCCCAAATCATCCGCGTAGATGAGCACGATATTCGGTTTTTGGGCCGCGATAGACGAGCCAGCCGATGCCAACGCCAGTAAACATGCAATGAGCCAATGCTTCATAAGTTCTCGGATTCGCTACGACGATAGCACAGACGGCGGAGCGAGGGGAGAAGTTTCAGACGTTATCGGGTTCTTCAACCATGCCGCTACAGGGAATAAAAATGAAGGTGCTTTCCCCCAATCGCCGTCTATCCTTTCCGAGCGCTCCTATGCTGAAGCTGTTGGATATATTGTCTACCTGGGTCGGTGTGTTTCTGATCTTTGGCTTGCCGTGGATGATTTTTCGGCGGCAGGCCAAAAATGGGCAACCCGATTATGCGCTGAGATTTTTTATGAGCGTGATCGCTGTTTGGGGAGCATTGATCGTGCATCGTCTCTTTATGGATCTGCCCATAAGGTTGGAGATGGCCCAAGCAAGAGGCGATCTGATGTATGATGGCGTAGGTGGCAATGTGGGGATTTTGGTAAGTGGTTGGCTCCCTGGAATCCTAGGTGCCTTATGCGCCTATTTAGGAATCGTTAGTCGCAAGCGGAAAAGTCCCTCTGCTGATGCGTGAGTGGGCGTGTCACGCATTTCCTTTTGCCGCCTGGTTGGTATTTGTTATCCTCATCCCATGTTCCGCGTCGCTTTTTTCCGTCTGCTGCTGAGTCTCGTCCTTCTGGAGGGTGTGATCTCTTCTGCTCACGCCGCCGACAAGAAACCGAACATCCTCTTCCTCTTCGCCGACGACTACACCTACGAGGCCATCCGCGCCTTCGGCCATACGGATATCGACACGCCGAATCTCGACAAGCTCGTGAAGCGTGGCACCACCTTCACGCGCGCCTATAACATGGGTTCGTGGAGCGGGGCTGTCTGCGTGGCCAGCCGCACCATGCTGATCACCGGCCGCTCCGTCTGGAGCGCGAACAAGGTCTATGACCAGACCGACAAAGAACGTGAAGCGGGCGTGCTCTGGCCGCAGCTCATGGCGAAGGCCGGTTATGTGACTTACTTCACCGGCAAATGGCACATCAAGGCCGATGCTGAGAAAGCATTTCATGTGGCCAATCACGTTCGCGCCGGCATGCCGAAAGACACGCCGGAAGCCTATAACCGTCCTTTGGAGGGGAAGCCTGACCCGTGGAGTTCGACTGATACGAACCTCGGCGGCTTTTGGCAAGGCGGCAAACATTGGAGTGAAGTGGTGGCCGATGACACCATCGATTACCTGCAACGGGCCAAGCAACAGGCGCAACCCTTCTTCATGTATATCGCTTTCAATGCGCCGCATGATCCGCGTCAGGCCCCGCAATCATTCCTCGACCGCTATCCGCTCGCCCGCATGCAGACACCCACGAATTATCTGGCCGAGTATCCGTTCAAAGATGCCATGGGTTGCGGGCCGTCGTTGCGCGATGAGAAGCTCGGCCCTTTTCCGCGCACAGAGTTCGCCGTGAAGACTCATCGTCGCGAATACTACGCCCTCATCACGCATCTGGATCAGCAGATCGGGCGCATCCTTGATGAACTGAAGAAAAGCGGCCATGAGGACAACACGTGGATCTTCTTCACGGCGGATCACGGGCTGGCCGTGGGGCATCACGGATTGTTCGGCAAGCAGAACATGTATGACCACAGCGTGCGCGTGCCCTTTATCGTGGCCGGACCAGGCGTGAGCAAAGGCCGTCGTGTAGAGGCGCCGATCTACCTGCAAGATGTGATGGCCACGTCATTAGCCTTGGCCGGAGCCCAAGTGCCCGAGCATGTGTATTTCAACAGCTTGCTGCCGTTGCTGCGGGGCGATGCCAAGTTGTCTGCCTATCCGCAGATATATGGGGCCTACCTGGAGCTGCAACGTTCCGTGACCGCCGGTGATTTCAAGCTGATCGTCTACCCCAAGGCCAACAAGCTTCGCTTGTATAATCTGAAGAAAGACCCTTTCGAGATGACGGACTTGGCGGGTGATGTGAAGCAGGCCGGGAAGGTGAAGGAGTTGTTCGCGCAATTGCAGGCATTGCAACGCACTCTGCAGGACCCGCTGGACTTGTCCGCTTTCACTCCCAAATAGACGTGGAACCGCACCTGCTCCGTACCACGGATTGGCCCGCGCAGGTGCATTTCCCCAAGGTTCTGGCGGATTCGTGACATTGCCATTGGGTGGGGTTCGGGTAATGTCGCAGCATGTTCCCTGCTGCTGCGTTGCCTTCGCGCTGGCGTTGTCTATGCCTGATGCTCGGGATTTCTCTGCTGCTCCTTCCGCTGGGCACGCAGGCGGCATCACGGCCTAACATCGTGCTCTACCTTGCCGATGATCTGGGCGTGGATTTTCTGGGCTGTTACGGAAATAGGGCCATCCGTACACCGAATGTGGACCGGCTGGCGATGCAGGGTATGAAGTTCAACCGCATGTTCGCGGCTTCGCCCACGTGTGCGCCTTCCCGGGCTGCGCTTTATACCGGCCTCTATCCGTCCCGCAACGGGCTTATGGGCAATCACACGGATTCAAAAACCGGCGTGCGATCCATCGTCCAGCACTTGGGGGCGCAAGGTTACCGGGTGGTGCTGGCGAACAAGAGTCATGTGAAGCCGTCGTCCGTCTATCCCTTCGAGATGTTGAGGGCGACCTTGCCGCCCGATCGAAAATTCCCGCGCCGTTATCGCGCGGAGGGCTTGGATGCTGCCGCCGTCGATGAATTTCTCGCGCAACATGCGAAGGAAAAACCAAGTCAACCGTTGTGCCTCATCCTCGCGGATAACAACCCGCACGTGATCTGGGAGCAGAACAAGACCTATGATCCGGCGCGGTTGCCCGTGCCGCCCATCATGGTGGATACGCCCAAGACCCGCACCGCGCTGGCGAATTATTATCAGGATATCACCACCATGGATCACCGCGTGGGCCAGGTGCTGGGTTCATTGAAGAAGCACGGCTTCGAGCAGAACACGCTCTTCATCTTCACCAGCGATCAAGGCCCTGAATGGCCGCACTGCAAGTGGACCGTCTATGACACCGGCCTGCGCGTGCCGTTCATCGCTCGCTGGCCCGGCCACATCAAACCCGACTCGCACAGCAACGCGCTCATCTCCTTGGTGGATATCCTGCCCACGTTTCATGAGCTAGCCGGTGGTGGCACATTGCCAGATATCGATGGCCGGAGTTTTAAGGGCGTGTTGCTGGACCATGAGAAGAAGTTCCGCGAAACCATCTTCGCCAGTCACACGGGAGATGGTGAGATGAACGTCTGTCCGCAACGCGGTGTGCGTGACGAACGTTTCAAGCTGGTGCTTAACCTGAATCCCGAGCGCCAGTGGACCACGCATTTCACGAAGGTCATGGACATCCCTGACAGCCACGGTCAGGTCTATTCCACCTGGACTGCCAAGGCGAAGGAAGATCCGTTGGCCGCTCATCTGGTGAACCTCATCGAGCGCCATCCGCGTTGGGAGCTTTACGACACGAAAGCGGACCCCTACGAACTGACCAATCTCATCGACCATGGGGGGCACGGGAAGCGGGTGGCCAAGCTGAAAGCCGAACTGCGCGCCTGGCTGAAGGCGCAAGGGGATGAGGTGGCGGAAAGTGCGGCAAAGGAATAGTGAGGATGGTATGAGACAATTGGCTGTAACCCGCTTCCTTTCGCAGGTGGATCTTTGTGTTGCGCCTGCTATAAAGAAGATCCTGTGAGAGTTCGTAACCGATGGGTGTTGGTTTTCGTCTGAGTGAGGAACCTGGTGGCTGGCATAATTTATGAAAATGACATCTCTGGCTCTATTGGTGGCTGCCCTCTTGAGCGGCGCTGTGCAGGCGGCGGATAAGGCCAAGCCCAATGTGCTGTTCATCGCGGTGGATGACTTGAACCACTGGGTCGGTCACTTGGGCCGCAATCCACAGACCAAGACGCCGAACATCGACCGCCTGGCGAAGATGGGGGTGACCTTCACCAAGGCGAATTGCGCGGCCCCTGTCTGTAATCCCTCCCGTGCGGCGCTGATGTCCGGCCTGCGCCCCAGCACCAGCGGTGTGTATGACAATGGCCAAGACTGGAAGCTGGCCATCAGCAAGGACAAGACGCTGACGACGCAGTTCCTGAACGCGGGCTACAATGTCTTCGGCGCGGGCAAGATCTACCACTCCGCCGATCACCGGGATGGTGAGTGGACGGAGTATTTTGACAAGGATCAGGGGCGCAATCTCCAGC
>JAJNBN010000066.1 GCA_021156225.1 Verrucomicrobiota bacterium
GCCGTAATATCCGTAGTAGTAATAACGTTCTGCTTGGGCCGGACGGGCTGATCGGCGCACGATACTCAGGTAACGTTCGCGCGCTTCATCCACATCCTTGGCACCAGCCCACCACTCCAGCGCCTGCTGGTAATTCGCCCAAGCCGGATGCCAGTTCACGCTGTTCTTGCGCATCCACCAGAAGTCACCGAGTGATTCCTTCACCTCCACCCACACGCGGTCCTTGTCTTCTTCACGCGTGATATCGCGCACCATCACTTCAAGCGCTTGTCGTGCCTGATCCTGCTTCGTCGTGTCTGCTTGCTGAGTGGCGGAGGCCGAGCGCCATTGTGTATCGGCGAGGCGGAATTCCACCCAGCGCGTATCGTTGGCGGAAAGTGTCAGCGCCTTGGCTTTGGCGTAAACCTCGTTCGCCTTCCCATAAGATTTCTCGGCGAAGAATTTCTCCGCTTCCGCTTTCAGCGCCGTATACTCCGCGGCGGTCTGGGAATGCAGAGAGGAGACCGTGAAGAAAGTGACCAGGGCCAAAGCCAGCAAAGTTTTCATGACAGTGACCAGTCTAATCGATTTTCCAATGATTCGCATATAAATTCCTAGTTGCTTGATCCCTTGGCTGTTCTGTATCCGGCATGATCAAGTCCTGTTTTCTTTCTCATACTGCTATACTCATACCGCATAAATTTTACTTCCGTTATCACTCCGCTCGCTACCACTCACTCCACTGACTCCATTTGTCATGGATTTGACCTTAACGGCGTTTTTCTCACTCCGTTAGCCTTCGGTGTGGCCGGTGTGCCCGGTGGAGAGAAAATTCATCATTTCTGTGCTTACGGCTTCGCGGAGCCGCTTCTCGATCCATTACCTCCGTTTGCGGAAGTAGTAACTGTCGGATTCGGATTGAGATTTATCGGCATGACAATGGCCCCCGGAAGCGCCATAGGCGGCTTCTCCAATCCCAACTGTATCTTCAAAGCATACCAACGCTCCTTCATTTCTGTCGTGATCCGTCCTTCCTCGGCCTCATTGTCCCGGCTGTTCGCGCGTAACCACAGAGCGGATACGAGCAAGGCAAACCCCGTCACCACTCCACCCGCCCACTGCCATCGTTTGCGCCGTATCATCGCCTGACCCGTCGGGCAGTCTGCCGTGATCACGGTTCCATCCATTCTCCGGGCCATCCGCCCACACAAGTTGCCTTCTTTCTCCACCACCAGCGTTTCCACCTCCTTGGACGTCATGGTCGAAAAGTTATACACGTGCTTCTGGCACTGGCGGCAGAACCGCGCCCGTTCATCCCCGGCCATGTCCTCCCAGCGGGCGGGGCAGGGAGAGGCGATCTTCAGGGCATTCACATCAAATCTCGCGCTCATGGAAGATTGGACGGGAAGAGGAAAGAAATGCTCCTGCTTTTCTGGGGGAGCGCGGATTGTCCCAATCCGCAGTCCCGCATGCGGGATACCTACGCAACGATGGCTTCTCAGAATCGCCAGAAGACTAAAAACAACCCCGGTTCAGAGAGGGAAGACGCCACTATATTCCACACCAGTTGGTATGCGGCAGTAGCTGCGGGTTGGGACAACCCGCGCCCCAAAGGTGTTATTTAAAACTTGAACGCCGGAATCTGCTTCACCAGCTCCGCGGCCTGCTGGTGAGTGTGCACATCGCTGTCCAGTTCGATCAGCACCCATTTCTCGGGGAAGGCGTAGCTTTCGCCCGGCAGGATGGTCGCCTCGGGGCTCAACGGTTCGATCTCGGCGAAGTTCTCGTTCCAATAGACTTCCACGGAGTTGCCGCCGTCTGAATAGTAGCCCTTGGGCGAGTACGGGAAATATTTCACGAAGAGCAGGTTGCCTTTCACATATGCCATCCAACCCGCGTCACTGTCCGAGCCGATCTTCGCCTGCGGACCTTTGCAGTAGGCCACCAGCGTGTTCTTGATGATCTTCACGTTCTCATGCCGCGGATTGATGCCATCGTAGAAATACTTGCCTTCGGCCTGGCCGCGAAGCGCCCATTTTGCGGGAAAACGGCTTTTCTTGGGCAAGGGGAAGAAAGCGAAGCCGCCGCCTTTGCACAAGGTGCGATCCCACACGCAGTACGAGATGTTCGTGGCCGAGATGTTCTTGATGGTCTGGAGCACGCCCACTTCGCCATTGATCGGGTCCAGCGTCACGTCGCGGATGAGTTGCACGCCCGTGGCCTTATGCTCCTCGCTTTCCACCTTCACACTCAGTTCGCGGGGAGCGGAACCTTTATAAGCACCGATGAACAGGGCCTGACGACTCGGGATGACGGGGTTGCGCAGTTCCGGTCCGATGTCTGATTGATGACCACCTGAGGAAAAACCCTTGGGGTGCGTGGTCAAAGTGCGTCCGGGTGCCTCCGGGCTCATCCACATGATGTTGTTGCCATCGTAGGAGAACTCCATGATGCGCCCGCCCACTTCCGGCACCACCACCAATTTGATGTCCGCATCCGGCGCTTCGAGCACCAGGGAATCCTTCCAGCCTTGGTACATAATCTTCCGCACGCCCGGGACCAGTTGCGGCGCTTCTGGCACCGGCGACTTTTGGGCGGAGGCCACGGTGGCACAGGCAACGAACAACAAAGCATTCAAGATACGGCGCATAACGTCCCTGACTGTGGCGGAACCGTAACTTAAAACAAGTATGGGTTATTGACGGTCGGGTGACAGCTTTTGGACCGCGGTTGTGTCGATAGACCCGCCGCAGCGGGTGCGCTGCTGAGTAAGGCGCAAAGTATTTTGATGCCCTTCTTGGTTTTCATCCGCTGCGGCTGGTCCTCGGCGGACACAGCCGCGGTCCACCAATTACGTCTCCGGCACGATGAACAGCCGGTAGAAGCGTTTCGTCGCGCCGGTGCTGCTCTCATCGTAAAACGATGACTGCGTGGAGGTGGCGGTGAAGGGATCGAAGGCATTCGTCCATGTGGGACTGTTCAGATCATTCTTGTATTGCAGCAGGTAGCGCTTACCCGGAACGGTGGGCCATTCCAGGCTGTAATGTCCGCCACCTTCCTTCAACAGCGTCGTCTGCAGCAGGGACTGCGCATCCGTCGGGTCGGTGCCCGCAAGATACTCGTTGAGGTCGCTCATCCCGTCGTTGTCGAAATCCGCCGCGCCGGTACGGGTCAGGCCGGTGAAATAATGCTGCTCCCAGGCATCATTCATCTGATCCGTATCCGAATCCGCGAACACCGTCACCGTCTTGCGCAGCAGATTGCTGGAGGAATCGTAGATATACTCGATGGACTTGCCGCCGCCGAGATTGACGTAGGTGAGCCGCCCGCCCGCATCATAGTAATAATCCGCGCCCACATGCGCCCAGGCGGATGGGTTCGTTGGTGCCAGACCGAGAACCATTCCGGCAAGTAACGCCGTGGCAACCTGATGGCGATAAAAGTTCAGTTTCATAAGTGCTGTGGTTGAGGCTATTCTGATGTCCCGTAGAATATGGCGTCCGTGCCGATCGACTGGCCCAAGCTTGTGGCTCCATCGATATAACTGCCCGTGAACAGCCCGAAGTCCGGGATGAAGGAGCCCAGCGATTCCAGGCCCGTGCGGAATGCTCGCAAGGCCAGCTCCGCGTCATAGGTCGCTTGCAGCTCCAGGAGACGTTTATTCATTTGAAACTTGGCATCGTTCAGCCGTCGCTTGAGCTGGTAGTAATTGATGAGCTTCTTTTCATAGGCAGCGAATGCATTCCGGGATACGAGGTCGTGTTCTCGAATGGCATTGGCCGCACCACGCTCATATTCGGAGGCGTTCTTGCCGAGCTGATCGTGCAGCTTCCACATGTTCTGGCCGATGCCGATTAGCTGCGCACCGGTCCCCGCATGGCCCAACGCTTTCATGCCTTTGCTGTTCGCCAGACCGTTGAGTTTCGCCGCCTGTTCCTCGGCTTTAAGCGCACGGGTCAAACCATTGTAAAAGAACGGTGCGTCGCCCATGGTATCGTTGGCCGCTTTGACGATGGCCGTTGCCTTCGCCAGACTAGCCTCAGCGGCATGCCCCACCATGCCGACCAGACCACCGGCGCTATCAACGGTCGTGCGCGCCGCATCACCCACAATCGCCACCTCACCCGCCTCCGGAGCCATCCCCAGCGGATCAAAGAAACGCAGGGGGTTCCCCGCTGCAAAAGCGTAAGGGTTCAACGCCTGCGGATTCAGATTCGGAAATGCCTCATCGCGACTCAGGAAGCGGCCCGAGCCCGCGTCGTAAGGCCGCAGCCCCATGATATAGAGGTTGTTCTCGGTTTCGCCGAGCACCGACCACGCACCCTGGAAGGTGAAGAGGTTTTCACCGGGATTTCCATCCACCTGTTTCTCCCCATAGGGCAGATAGGCATAAGTGGCCGTGGGATTGCCCGCGCCATCACTGAGGAAGAGCGTGCTTCCCATCTCATCGAAGTGATAGAACGTGCGGGCATTGTCCGTCGCTTCCAAGCTGTAGAGCAACTGGCCGGAGGGCAGGTGCACGTAGTAACGGTGATCGCTGCCGTTCCGCTTCTCCTTCGAGATGCGCGGGAAATACCAAGAATAATTCCAAACCAGATCACGATTGATGCCGCTTTCCGTGCGCCGTGTCACATGACCGAACCCGTTATGCTGGAATTGAACCGTGCGGCTGGGACTGGTGTAGCCGGTCATGAATCCGGCGAGATTCCAGCTGTAAGTCGTGCCGCCGGAACTGGTGAGGCGGCCCAAGGCGTCATAGGTCGTGCCGGTTTTCTTTTCCGCGACGGAGAACTGCTGATTCAAGAAACTGGAAGTGAGCGAATACTCCAGGGGCTGATGCCGCTGGCTGCTGAGCAGATTGCCTTCGCCATCATAGCCCAATTCGAGTTCGCAGAGACCATTGTTCACGAAGAGGCCGGTGAGCCGGCCTTCCTTATTGTAGGTGTAGGTGGTGATGAGGCCGTTCGGGCGGGTGATGTTCGTCATTCTGCCAGCCGCATCATAGCTCAGGGAAGTCGTGCCACCCGCCCAGTCAGTGATATTGGTGACGCGGTCCATGAAATCATAGACATAGGTCACGTTCTTGCCGGGGGCCACCTGCATGATGCTTAGGCGGCCGGTGTTCAGGTCGATGGTGTTGGTGATGCCATTGCAGGAGATGATGCGGCCTTCCTTGTCATAGCCCACTTCCACTCCATTCACCCCGGTCAGATTGCCGACAGAGTCATAGGTGTAATTCACGTCCAGGCCATCGGAGTAGAGGCGACGGGTCAGTTCGTTGACGCCGTTATACGTGAGTTGGACAGAACCCATGCCGTCCGGATAAGTGATGCTGCCGATGCGATTGCGGTTGTTATGCGTCGTCGTCGTCACCTTGCCGGCGGGGTCGGTCTCTGAAGTGGAACGGCCGGAGGTGTCATACGTGAAATTCCATTGATCGCCCCGGGGGGTGATGAGCTTGGTGATCTGGCCCTTGGCATTGCGTTGGAAAGTGGCTGAGGCGCCCGGTTCAAGAACGGCCATGTTTGTCACCCAGCCACGGCCATCAAATTTCAGTTCGGTGGGCCGGCCGCCGGAACCTTGAAACGAAGCGACGCGGTGCGAGCTGTCATAGTTGAATTCCTTTTCGTTGTTCTCCGGGGAGAGTGAGCCGGTGATGCGGCCCTGATCATCGAATTGATACTGGTTCGTCTGGCCGAGCGTATCCACCATGGCGGTCATGCGCCGATTGGCATCGAAATGATTAGTGCGCACCTGGCCGAGAGTATTGGTGACGTAACGCATGTTGCCTGCACCGTCATAGCCGTAACCCACCTTGGCATTGTTGGGCGACACCGTCTGTTTGAGGCGGCCCATGGTGTCGTAGGCGTAAGTGGTCGTTTTGCTATGACGATCGATGATGCTGCGCAGACGGTCATTCGCGTCGTAGGTGTAAGTGGTGATGTTATTGGCGGCATCGCGAACGGTGGAGAGGTTGCCGTTGTTGTCATACGTATTCTGGACGACCTGGCCGACTTCGTTCGTCCAGTTCAGGACGTTATCGGCCGCATCGTAATTCCACTGGCGGAAGGTGCTGTTCGCGTGCGTGATCTTGATGAGGCGTCTCAGGCTGTCATACGCATAAGTTGTCGTGTTATTGGCGGGATCGGTGCGCGTGGCGAGAGTGCCATCGGCATTGTAGGTGGAGGTGGTGGTGCCACCGAGGCGGTTCACCTCGGTCAAGATCTGGCCGCGGGCATTGTAGGTGAAGGTGCGGGTGCCGCCGCTGCGATCACGGATCACGAGGCGGTTGCCATTACCATCGTAGAAGAAGGCTTCGAAGGTGCCGTCTGGGTGAGTGATCTTACTGACTTCGCGATAACTGAAGCCGTCAGCGTCCGTCTGGTTGGTGAAGGCGAACTGCGTCACACCACCGAGAGCATTGGTGATGTATTCCAGATAGCCGGTGGCCTGATCGAAAGAGAAGCGTTGCGGCACGCTGGTGGCGTTCGTGGCGACATTGCGGATGCCCAAGGCATCGTAGTTCACATTGATCGTCCCGGCGTCGGTATGCGTTGAGCTGAGCAGGCGGCCATTGGCATCATGCGTGTGCACCAAGGTGCTGGCATCGGGCGCGGTGACGGTGGTTTGCAGGCCATTGTACGTGAAGGTGTGCACGTTGTTGCTGCCATCCTTCTGCGTGGCCACGCGCAGGCTGGCGTCGAATGTTTGGGTTACCGGCTTGTTGAGCAAGGGCCGGATGGTCTCGGTCAGCAGCACGCGGCGGTCACCGGAGGAGGAATCATACGTGTAGCTGGTGGTGAGCCCGCGCGTATCGACGACGGAGGTGATGCGCTCGCTGAAGTTGTTGTCGAAAGTGACGGTGCGGGTGCCATCGGAAACGGTGCGCAGGAATTGAAACCGGAAGTAAGTGAGGGATAACTGGCGACCGAGACCATCGGAGATGGTGACGGGATTCAATCCCACGCCCCCATCCGAATAGGTGACGGTATGAGTGTTGTTATTCCGGTCCCTGATGGTGATGAGCCGGCCTTTGGCGTCGAACGTGTAAAGGCGGCGGTCTTCAGGATTCAGCATCACAAAGTTCACCCCGACCTCGCGCAGTTGATAGCGCACATCAGTAGGCGCGATAAGATTCCAAACGCCGCCGCTTTTCTGGAAACGGATGGGACGGCCATTAAAGAAAGTGACGGTGGCGTTGGTGGTGATACGGCTCAGCGAGAGATCGAAGTTATGCCGCCAGGTCGCACCCAGATTGCTTTGCGGGATGCCAGATTGAAGCATGAGCGAGGAGTAGTAGCGTTTGAACTCCAAGGGCATGGGACCGCTCATCAACTGGATGTCCGGCTTGTTCTCCATGTAAAGTTCACCGTTGGCCGTATTGACCGGATCAGAGGCATCACCAGAGTTGCGCTCTTCACCGGCGGGCTTTGGGCGGGAGGAGGTGGGCACGACATTGATGGTCACGGTGCAACTGCCCATGGCGCTGTTCGGGGAGTAAACCCAGTTGGCGGTCATGGTGGTGGTGCCGACCTGCCGTCCATAGATGGTCCACAGGCCGTAATTGAACGACTCGAAGGGATCGGTAGGCCCGACTTCTACCAGATTCGAGTCGGGGAGGTTCACCAGGCCATACATGCTTTGCTGTGATTCAGCGACGTCGGCGGTGATGCGCCAGTTGACCGTCTTCCCCACCTCCACGGTGATGACAGAGGGGCCGCACGTGTGGGCGGATAATGAGGTGGTGAAGACCAGCAAAAATACGACGAGTGCCGGCAACAAATGTAAGCGTAAGCTCTGCCCGAAAACGCAAGGCGAAAGCCACAAAGGGCTAGTTTTCATGGGAACGACTCGGGATATGGCTACGACTGCTCGCGGTTAACAGAGCAGAATCATTGCCAAACGGAGATTTTTTGAGAGGTCTCCGACCGTTTCCAGACAACCCGTTGCAGACTAACCATTTCTTGCTATGGAAGTTTGACCACCTGAGCTGAGAAAACCGAATCTCATGTTCTCACAAGGGTGAGAATGCATGGGACTGTCTTGTTTTGTGCACGGCGTTGGCACGCCTATTTCTTCGTCAGTAACTCGATCGCCTTGTCGAGTTGGGGATCGCGGTCGTTCAGCCAGTCATCCGGGGACATGGGCACACGGACGTCGGGGACTTCGCCCATGTTTTCCATGGGGGTGCCATCAAGGCGGAAGACACCGCTCTGGGGCATGCGGGCATTGGTGCCGTCCACGAGGCGCATGGAAGTCGTCCAGATGACGTAACCGGGGGTGGGCATGCCGACGAGTTTGCCCAAGGCACGATTGCGCATGGCATTCGGGAACATCTCGCCATTGGAATAGCTGTGTTCGTTCATGAGGACGATGACGGGCTTATCCCAAGCGCGCGAGGGGCCGGGTTCGGGAGCGCCATCGCGCGGGCGGAACCAGGAGTGTTGCTTGCGTTCGAGCCAGTCGATGAGCGTGTCGGAAATGTTCCCGCCGCGATTGAAGCGGACATCGATGATGAGGGCTTCCTTGCCGGCGATATATTCATAAGCCTCGCGCTCGAAGCGGGTCTGGTCATCGCGGCTCATGGCGGAGATGTGGAGGTAGCCGATCTTGCCGCCGCTCTTCGTTTCCGTCTCCTGCCGCAAGCGGTCGATGCGGTTCTCGTAGAGCAGGTTGTCCCAATCACTGCCTTTGAGCGGGCGATATTTCACCGTGCGGGCGCCTTCGCGGGTAGGCTTGGAATTCACGAGGAATTCGAAGAGACGGTCGCCCTTGTCATTGATGGCTTCGTAGAGGCCCTCGCCGGGTTTTACATCGAGGCCGTTGATGGCGACCACGTATTCGCCGGGCTGGATGCGGGTGCGTTCGAAGGAACCAGGGGCGTCCGCAGGTACGCGAGCCACGCGCAGACCGGGGCCTTTGTGCGAGTAATCGATCTCGAAGCCGAGTTGCGGCGTGGTGGCGTTGCGGATGGCGTTGGTGGCGGGGCTGACTTCGCTGTGGGAGGCTTCCAGCTCGCCGATCATCTGGTTGAGCAAGGTGGCGAATTCGTCGTTGGTATCGATGGAATTGAGCAAGGGTTCGTATTGCTTGCGGAGGGCGGTCCAGTCACGGCCGTGGAAATTGGGATCGTAGAAGCCGCGATTGTAGGAGCGCCAGAATTGCGTGAAGGCCGCGCGGCGTTCATCAGAAACATCACGGGACCATTCGGCGAGGAAGCTGATCTTCTCGGGATTGGTAGCCTCAGGCAGGCGGGTTTTGAAGAGTTCACCGTTGTTGATGAAATAGATCGTGTTGCCGTCTTTGGAGACGCGCAGGCCGAATTTATTGCCGCCGGTGGTGAGGCGCTTGGTGGTCTTGCCATCGTAGGTGATGGACCAGATATCGCGTTCGGAGAGGAAGAGGATGAGGCCCTTGCTGGTGATAGTGAGGTTGCCATCCGGATACTGCGTGGCGACGCGACGGATGCGGCGGGTGATGTCGGCAAAGTCGATGTCCACCTTCACGTCGCCGGGAGGTTTTTCATACTTTAGTTCCGTGTCATCGAGGCGGGCTTCTTCTTTTTGCAGCGGGAGGACGTAGAGGCCGTTGCCATCGCGGGTGCTGCGGAAGAAGAGATACTTGCCGTCCGGTGACCACGCGGGATCGCCGTGATAGGCGTTCAAGCGCGTGACGTTCACGGCATCGCCGCCTTTGGCGGGGACGATGTAAAGATTCCAAGAACGACCGGCGGCTTCCGCGGCGTAGCAGATCCATTGATTGTCAGGTGACCAGGAGAGATCGCCGCCGCCGATGCCGTTCCACTGGGGGGCAGGTTGCGAGACGATCTTCTTCACGGACTTGTCCGCCAGGGTGAGCACGTAGAGGCCGCCTTCCGAACCGGCCACCCAGAAGGCCATCTGCTTGCCATCGGGCGAGAGGCGGGTCTGGGTCACGTCTTCATTGCGGTTCCAGAGCGAGGTGACTTTGAGCGTGTCCATGGCCATCTCGTAGATGCGGACGTTGAACTCGCGGTCGGAGGTGAAGTAGAGCTTCTTGCCATCGGGCGACCAGTTGAAATCGGAATCGTCACCGGCCCATTCGGTGAGCCGACGGGCGAACTCGCTGTTGCGGGCCTCGGGGCCTTTGGCTTTTTCCATGGCGATGGTCCAGATGTCTCCGCGCAGGCCGAAGGCGAAGAGTTTGCCATCCGGCGAAGGCTCGGCTTCCGTCACGTCCTTGGAGAGCGTTTCACCGCGACGGGTGGTCTGCTTGGAATCCACAGAGACGTAGAGTGTGAGCTTGCCGGGCTTGGTGGAGCCGCGCTTGATAAGCCAGATATCGGAGCCGTATTCGAAGGCAACATCAGCGGATTTTGAGGCGACACTGGGCC
>JAJNBN010000067.1 GCA_021156225.1 Verrucomicrobiota bacterium
GTTCGATGTTTCCCTCTTCATAAATTTCTCCTTGAAAATCATTTCCCCGAAAGGCTCTTCGCCTGCCGTATCATCCATTCCAGTTGTTTCGGACGCGGGTCCGCCGGATACGCCTCCGGCACGCCCGCCATCTGCGCGATCAATTTCTCCGGCGTCACCTCCGCCGCATACGGACTCGTCACTAGCCACTCGCTGAAGGCCGAAGCCGTGCCCGCGAGCCGCAACGGCAAACTCGCCTGCTCCATCGATTTCGATGCCCCGTCATACACCAGCGGCCATTCCTGCTCTCGATAATCATTCGTGCCCGGCAGACGATACCGCACGCGCACGACGCCCAGCGGCCCTTCACCCGCCGGATTCACCTGCACCGTGTAGAGCGCATTGCCCGCCTCCGCCGCGCCGATCTCCGCCGCATCCACCGTGTTATCGCGGAACTCCTCTTTCTTGAGCTGATGCTTCGCGTAACCAAGCTGGCGGAAAACCGTCACGCGCTTCGGATTCCACTCCACCTGCACCTTCACATCTGAGGCCGCGACCTTCAGCGCGCCAGCGAGCTGGCTTGCGAACTCCGTCGTGGCCGCCTCTGGTGAATTCACAAAGCCATAACGTCCATCACCGTTGCGCGAGAGCGCTTCCAGCAGGTCATCGTTGTAACCCTCCCAGCCGATGCCGAAGCAATCCAGCGCCACACCTTGCTGCCTAAAGGACACTACCTTCTTCTTCAATGACTCAGGCTTCACATCACCCAAGTTCGCCGCGCCATCCGTCAGCAACACCACGCGGTTCACGCCGTTCGGCACGAAATGCCGTTGCGCCGTCTGATACGCGAGGTTCATCGCCTCTTCCAGGTTCGTGCCGCCTTCCGGCGTGAGATTCCCCACGCGTCCCGGCAACTCATTCGCCTGCGCCCCCGCCAAGCCATCCACCCAGAGCCGTGCCGTCCGCGCGAACGCCACCACGCTCACCTTGTCCTGCGGCTGCAATTGTGAACCGAGCACGCGCAGACATTCCTGCCGGATGCGGATGCGATCCGCCCGTTCCATCGAGCCCGAGTTATCCAGCAGCAAGACGATGTTCAGCGGCTTGCCCGGCTCACGACCAACTGCCGCCGTCTGCACCGAGAACCGCACCAGGTCCCGATCATGCGCATACGGATACCGCGCCCGCTCCCAGGCAAAGGCCACGCGGGAACTGCCCGTCGGTTCGGGATCGTGATAATTGAACGCATTGATGAACTCCTCCGTGCGCACCGTGCCCGCCTCAGGCATCAAACCCTTCTCCAGGCTCGCCGCCGCCAGCTTGAACGACACATCACTCACATTCAGCGAGAACGTGGAAAATGCATTCTGTGCTGTGCTGACCTCCGGTTGCGGGATGCCCGGCGGAGCGGGAACCGGCTTCGCGGCAGGCGTATCCTCTTCCTTGGCCACCTTCTTCACCTCTGCCTTCAATTCCTCCTTCTGCTTGACCAATTGTTGCAGGGCCGGTTTGTTTTCTTCCGACAGCTTCGCCAATTCCTGAACCACTGCCGGTGCCTTGGGCAGCAGCGACTGCTTAACGTCGGCGAACTTTGCCTCTACCTGCACTTGCGGTGGAACGATGTTCAAGACTTCGACAGCAGACTGAATTATATCCATGTCCTGATCACTGGCTCGCACCATTAATACGCCCGTACGATCATTGAAAAAGACCTGTGTAGAAGCTCCATTGGCATTGGAGCTCATGTTCACCCCGGCTGCCTTAAGATAATCGTGGACCTGTTTCTGCCTTTCCTCGGAAAGCACCATTGTTGTAACCCCGGAGATACCCGCTCCACCTCCCAAGCCCCCGCCCTGAGGCATAGCAACCCTCGGCACCGCCAGCGGATCAACGCTTTTCCCGCCGCCACGCCCTCCTCCACCTTGCGCCCCCCCGCCCTCCGAACTGGGCAGATTCTCAGTAGTAGTCTCTGCCAGACTCTCCAAGCCTTCGGCAAACTTCTTCGGGTCCACCTTGAAAACGCGGGTTTTCAGCTGCGGATTCGCTGCCGCCAACGAGTCCCGTGTCGCTGGAATCTCCCACGCCTTCTCCACATCCACGATTCTGACCCGTTGTTCGAAATCCCGCTTCCGCGCCAGATCACTATATCTGGCTTCTTGAATCTGATTCAGTTGGTCATACGCCGCCGAATTAGCAGGATCTTGCTTGATGACCTCTCTCAACTTTGCCTCCGATTCCTCAAGCCTGCGCAGTTCATGGAGCTGCTTGGCATCCTGCACCAGCTTGGTCGCTTCTTCCTTATTCCCCTTGGTGACGCTCGGTAAGCCTGTAGTGCCCGCAATCCGCTTGGCCAGTTTCAGAGATTCGCCCTGCAATTGCTCCGCCTCAGCCAGCTTGCCTTCCTTCATTAACCCTTCCGCCCGTTTCAACGTCTCGCCCAGCAAGGTTTCAGTCGCCTGTCGCTTCGCCGCTTCCTCTGCCGGTTTCAAATCCGTCGCCACCACCGGTGCTGGTTCGGCAAGCATCCTCGCCGCTTCCACCTCCACGCCAAACCGGTCTGCGGGCTGCTTCATCAGCTTCCCAACCTGCCCATCTATATAGTCCGCATCCACATCGCGCCCCATCTGCCCCACCTTCGCCCGCGTGTCAGATTCCACCGCTGTGCCATTCGCAACCTGCATCTTGCTCTGCGGCAGGACGCTGGAGCCAAGGGGAGACAACTGCCCGGGGGGCACCACCGTGTATGCATAACGCCCCACAGATTTATCCCCCCCGGAAGGGGGTACAGTTCCATCCGGGCGCGGGGTAGTCAATGCAACCACCCCATTGTTGTCATACCAGACATTCCTCTGCGCATCGCCTAACGACGCTCTGGTATCCGCAACTCCCTTCACCTGATCGCCTCGCTCCTTCATACGTCCGACGGTGGCGGTGGTTCCATCCACAACACTCATCCTGTCCTCCAACCCATCCACCCGGTCCAAGGCATCTGCGTCCACCCCAGCCAGCAAGGCTGGCCGTTTCGGTGCCGTGGTTGGGGAATCAGACAACATGCTCCGATTGACATCGACCAAGCCGCGCGTTTCCACCGCGTACACCTTCGCCCCAGCAGCTTCACTCTCCGCCCGCTCCTTAACTCTCGATTCCGGCCGACTGACCGCCGCCGGTTCCGTCATCGGTTTCGCGGGCAGCGGTATCGCCTGCCGATAAAACCGTTCCCCATCCACGCGCTGCGCCACCCCGCCATCTGCCAATCCCCGCTTCAGTTCCAGACCGAGTTCAATCGGCTGGTTTTGAGCCGTCGGCGTATCCGCCTCAGGCCTGATGGTCCACGCGCCGGACTGGCTTTGCGGCTTGCCTTCCGCCGCCGCCAAACTGTCCTTATGCCCATCGGTGAATAACGCCTCGGGCACTGGCGTGCTACCCGGCGCGAGCTTACGGGATTCCACACCTTGCCCCGCCATTCCGGGAGTGATGGCCCCAAAGGAAGTATCCGCGAAATAATTGTCGCCAGCTATCACCAGCGGCGTCTGGCCTGGCGTAGCGTAACCAGTCCCTCGCGGCACGACTCCGCCAATGTCCTTGGTGGTATCGTAGGTGACAATATTCGGGGTGGTAAAATTGACCACGCCGCCCTGATTCTGGGAGGCCGTTCCACTACCCGCGAACAGGCGCCCGGCCCGCGGTGCCTCCGCGAGTTTTTGATCACTATCCAGCGCCGTGAACCGCTCGTTGGGTGCACCAGCCAAATCACCCCCTAAGAAGACTCCATTCGTCACCGTCACCGAGATCATATTACCCGCAATCACTGGATTCGCGCTGGCACCGCTTATCTTCACCTTGGCAGCATCGGGCGTATTGTCTGCCACTCCCTTGATTCCCTCCGTAAACTCATTCTGTTGCTGGTATCCCCAGTGAGTCGTCCCCAATCCTGCACCCCCGGCACTCACGCCGCCGCTTTGCGCCACCTGGCCGCTCTTTTCATACGCATTATTGCCGAACCTCACGTCGCCCACCGGCGTTCTAGTAGCCACGTTGTCACTTAGATCCTTGATCTGCGCCACTTCAGTCTCGGGCAGGATGATGCGGAGGTTTCGGGGAGCACCCTGCGCCGCACCACCTTCCGTGTTCGCCATTTGTGACAAGGACTTGGATTCGGAAGCGGCCGGGCGTTGCACCCGGTAACGATAATTTCCCTCTCCCCCGCCGCCGCGAGACGGCTCCATGGGAATACCCGCAGTCACCCCGCCCACACTCTGTGCTTGCGGCCCACCGATAGGAGCCGCGCCCGTAACGATCGAGGATTCCCTCATGTACACGGTGTCTCCTCCAGCTGAAGGTGCCCGATCGAGCGACCGACCCCCTGAACTGGGAGCCGGGCTGGAAAGCTGCACCTGCGGAAGATTCTCTGGCAAAGCGATGGGAGCGATGGAGTAGGCGATTACGCCGTCAGACATTGACTGGCGCTCTTGTAACGACAAGGCGCTGGTGGTCGTTACAACCGCACCCGGCGCCGACTCAGCAGAAGCGGATGAAGCCTTGGCTGAATACAAATACCGCAACCCTCCCACATCCTCCCGGGTCAACCCGGAAAACTCAGAACTAGGTGGAGCTGCGGGGGTGGACATAGCCGCTGAAGTAGAAGGCGGCGGCATTGCAGCCGTATAATCTGAATCACTGCTAAATAGACTCTCGATTGAACGTCCCAGCGCTACGAGTCCTCTTGGTTGCGCTTCCCCCTCCATTGCGAACTCTTCCCGTTTCGGAACCATCAACCAGCTCACCCCAAACAACGCCACTACCATCGCCGCCAGCTTCAGCAAATCCTTCTGATACCGTCTCCAGAACGATACCTTGATGATTTTCTTCTCCTTGGCTTTGGGAGAACCGCCTTTAAACACCGCCAGCAATTCCTGCCGCCGTTCATGCGCGAGGGTCAGCGGCTCTGGTATGGATTGCGCGGGCAGTTCGGTCGTCGGCACGGCGTCGCGCACCAGGCCCATGACGGCTTTCAGCCGGTCGTGCAGGCGCATCAGGTCGGGGTTCGCCGCCATGGCCGCGCGCACTTCCGCTTCCTCCGCCGGGCTCAGTTCGCCCAGGAGCAGCGCGGTGATCCGCACTTCCATATCGTTCTCAGGATTCAAATCTTCGGGTTTCATGGTATCAGTCCCGTCCGGGCGAGTTCCGCCGCGATCGTTTTCAGGGCATGATGCAGGAGATAGCCCACGTTGCTGCTGCTCAGGCCCGTCCGCCGGGCGATCTCCTGATAGGAAAGGTCCTCGTCAAATTTCAGCCGCACCACCTCGCGACTCCGGTCATCCAGCGTGCTCAGGCTCAGCCGCACCAGCCCGATGCCCTCCCAGCGGATGATCTGCTCGTCCGGCAACGGCTCCGGGTCCGTGCCGTTATGGTTGTTGTCCGCCTGCTCTTCGCCGTCCGGTCCGGTGCCCGTCTCCATCGGCACTGTCTTGGCCGCCTGGCGCCGCTGGTTCAGCGCCAGGTTATGCACCGTGCGGTAGAGCCACCTTCTGGGCTCCTTCACGTCGGCGAATTGTGCGTGCAACTTCATGAATGCTTCCTGGACGACATCTTCTGCGGGCGCCCGTTCCCCCACCAACCTCAGGGCATAACTGAGCAGCGGCGATTCCAGGGCTGCGAACAGCTCCTCGATCGTTTCCGGACGCGGCGTCTCCGCGCTGGCTGCGGCGTCAGGCTGCACCACGGTCATGGGTGTTGGGGTGACATAGCGTGTCAGGTCACAGTTGGTTCCATTCCGCTCCGGTTCGACCGGTCTTAACAGGTGTCATCACACCTATACGACACACCGAGAGCACATTCCTTAGACGAATTGTTAAAAGATTTCCTCCGCAGTATCTCTGACCATAAAATGCCGTCAACCCGCCTGCGGCCAAGCACTTGGAACTCGGCTGGAGCGTGGGTTTTCTCAACCCGCCGCAACTCCCCTAAGCAACGCTGGCCCCCAGAACTCTCCAAGGACACGACAAACCGGCAGAAAGAGGCTTACTCCATAGCCAGACAACTCCTACGATTTCACCCCGGCTGCCAAGCGGCAGTCTCTGCGGGTTGAGACAACCCGCGCCCCACCTCAATACTTCGGCCGCACATCCGTGATGCCTTCATATACGGGCATCTTGTCCGGTCCGATGTGCTTGGAGAGTTTCTCCAAGTCCCGCTCCAACTGCTTCCTTTGGGCCGCCCATTTCGGGTCGTTGATGAGATTCTTTTGCTCCAAGGGATCGCTGGCCAGGTGATACAGCTCGGCCGTGAAGCGGTCCGGTCCGCCATCGCCATGCGGATACCGGATCAGCTTCCATTCGTCCGTGCGGATGCCGCGCACATTGGGCGTGTAAGGAAACTGCTTCTCGAAGTTGTATTCGTAGAGGAAGGACTCACGCCACTTCACCCGCTTGCCCTCCAGCAAAGGTTTCCAAGACAGTCCCTCGATATTCTTCAACGCCTTGCCGCCGCCGAAGTCCACAATGCTCGGCGCCATGTCCAGGCTGAGGACCATCTGGTCAATGACCGTCCCCGGCTTCACCAACGGCGGATACCGCACCAGCAAGGGGATACGCAAGCTGTCCTCATACATCGTGCGCTTGTCCGTGCGACCGTGCTCACCGAGCACGAAGCCATTGTCGCTCGTGTAGATAATGACCGTATTATCAAGCTGCCCGCTGGCCTTGAGCGTTTCGTAGATACGCCCAACGCTCTCATCCACCGAAAGCACGGTGGCGAGATACGTCCGCACCAGCCGCTCCAAGGTCTTCAAGTCATAGAGCGGGCCACCGCCGCCATGCCAAGTAGGATAGCTTTCTTTCAGCCACGAGGGTTTGTCCGGGGCAGCATAATCATCCGCGTTCTTGGGCCGGGGAATCGCCACGTTATCCAGTGCGTTGGCAAATCGCGGCTCCGGCTGGATGGGTCCGCCATGCGGGGCTTTCTGTCCAAGGATGAGGAGAAACGGTTGCTCCCGCTTTTGCTTCAACCACTCCAGCGCGAACTCCGTCACCACCGTGGTGTAATAACCGGGAACCTTCTTTCGCACGCCATCGATGTTGAATTCGTTATCGAAATAATTTCCCTGTCCGCGATGGCTGACCCAGTGGTCGAAGCCCGGGCGTTGCTCGTCGTTATCCTCGCCCATGTGCCACTTGCCGATGTAGGCGGTCTGGTAACCCGCCGCTTTCAGGCTGCGCGGATAACTGGGCAGATCCACCGGGTATTCCGTGAAATTATTCTGCACACCATGCTGCCGCGCATAGCGCCCGCTCAACATGGACGCCCGGCTGGGTGAGCACAGCGAGGTGGTGACAAAAACATTCTTGAACCGCGCACCTTCCTTGGCCAGCCGGTCGATATTCGGAGTGGACAGAAGCTTGTTCCCCGCACAACTCATGGCATCTGCCCGCTGATCGTCGGTGAGGATGACAAGGATATTGGGCCGGGAAGCCGCCTGCGCTCGACCCGCCGAGGCAAGACCGCCAACCAGCAAGATAAGTGTCGCGGCCAAAGCGGAAAATGATTTCATGGCTTGGGACAGAATTTATCTGCCTGACCCGCTCAATTGCAACCGCATTGCTGGTGGGAAAAACAAAGCGCCGGACGTTTCCGTCCGGCGCTCACACAGGCAGGAACTATCCGCGTTTATTTGCCTTTGCCCTTCGTGGAGCCAGGCACGATGCGGATGCTATCCGCGCCTACGATGGCCGAGCCACTCGTCGTAGAGCCGCTCAAGGCAAGCTCCACCGAGGCCGCATCCACTGCGCCAGCGGATACCAAGGCCGGGGTGCTGAAGTGCAGCACCAGGTCCAGAAGGCCATCGCCATCCACATCTTCCGCCGCACTGCGCAGCGGAGCGACCGCACCGGCCAATGCCGGATCGCCCAGCAGGAGCGAGCTCGCATCGATATCCGCAGCCGAGAAATCCGCCGTGGACAGGATGGTCACGGGCAGCACGCCCTGGCTCTTCAGGTTCACCGAATTCACGTCACTGCCCGGATGCACATCCAGCGTTACTTCCTGGGTGGTATTCACCACGGCGTATTCATAGGTGACGGTGACCTCAGCCGCGAGTTGCAGATCGGTGAAGTCGAACAGATTGAACGGATCGGAGAGCGTCACCGAACCGGCCCCGCCCAAAACCAGCGGCACATTGCCTGCGCCGGTAAAAAGCGCGACATCCGCAACGCTGTTAAGAGTTGTTTGAACCGTCCCCTCGGCTGAGCCAAAGAACTGCGCGTTCCCAAAACTGCTCACGAAGGCCTGCTGCTGATCGCCCACGCTGCCGGACAAGATCAAGGAATTATCCGGCCGACGCAGGTTTGCCGTGGTGGCGTAATCGGCGGTCACATTGGCCGAAGGGCCGAAGTTCATGACCATGGAGAAGTAGTTCATGGTGGACTTGGTGCTGACATGCACGGCGGTCAGCGCTCCAAGGGAACCATCGAATTGCGGCACGCTGACTGGCAGCGGTGTCTCGCCCGAGAGGTAGTTCAACGTGCTGTTGGGCACGGTGATGACATGCTGAACGGTTTCAGCCGGCAGCGTGGTGGTGGTGAATAAGGCAGCTATAGCTAGTATGAGGTATGATTTATGTTGCATAAGCTTACGCTGCATTTAGCACGAAGGCTGCCATGTCGCTCTGGGATAACTCCTTTCCAGCAAAGGAGTTCCAAAGCAAGAGAACCAGACCGAACAGCACTAGAATCACCCCATAGCACCAGCGCCATTTGGCGGTAGTTTTTAAGCTCGGCAGAGCGCAACAAAAAATGCTAAGTGGTGTTTAAGTGTAATGTGTCCCAGTGCTGTTGTTACATTGACATATTTCGGGACACGTAAAACTATCGGCCATCACCTTGTTACCAAGAAACCCGAGCAAAAGGATCATCTCATGAAACGACTCCCGCAAATTGCCGTTACCCTCTGCGCCCTCGGCCTCGCCGCCTCCGCCTCCGCCGCCAACTGGACGGAAGGGATGAAGGCCGGCAAACCCGAAGTGAAGTCTATCAGCCAACTCGCTTTCGGGCCGGATGGCATTTTGTTCGTGGCTGATTCCAAATCCGCCGCCGTCTTCGCCCTGGATACGGGCGATTCCAAGGCCGGTTCAGCCGGGGCTCTCAAGGTGGAAGGTATCAACCAGAAGATCGCCGCCCTCCTCGGCACCAGTGCTGACCAGATCACCATCAGCGACATGGCCGTGAATCCCGTCTCCCGGAACACCTACCTCGCCGTGGCCCGGGGCCGCAGTGCGGATGCCGCGCCAGTTCTCGTCCGCGTGGACAAGACGGGCAAGCTCGACGTGGTTTCGCTGGATAACATGAAGCATTCCAAGGCCACCTTGCCCGACGCTCCCATCGACGGCGTAGTGGGTGAAGGCAACCGCAAGAGCAATCCCCGCACGGAAAGCATCACGGATATCGCCTTCCTCGAAGACCGCGTGCTCATCGCCGGTCTCTCCAATGAGGAATTCGCCTCCACCCTGCGCGCCATTCCGTTCCCGTTCAAGACGGTGGCGAACGGCACGAGCGTGGAGATCTATCACGGCGCTCATGGCAAGTTCGAGACGCGCTCCCCGATCCGCACATTCATCCCCTTCAAGGTCGGCAAGGAACAGCAGTTGCTCGCCGCTTACACTTGCACACCGCTCGTCCAGTTCCCGCTGAAGGACCTGACGCCCGGTGCGAAGATCAAAGGCAAGACCATCGCCGAGCTCGGTAATCGCAACCGCCCGCTGGACATGATCGTGTATCAGAAGGACGGCAAGGATTACCTACTCATGGCGAACAGCAGCCGTGGCATCATGAAGATCGATACCGGCAACATCGAAGGCGCTGAGAGCATCACCACCAAGGTGGCCGATAAACAGGGCGTGACCTACCAGACCATCGAGAGCTGGACGGGCATCGACCAACTCGACCGCCTGGATGACAAGAACGCCCTAGTCGTGCGCCGCAATGAAGCTGGCGCGATGAGCCTGGAATCCCTCCCGCTGCCTTGATGAGCAAAGGAAGTTTCAACGGACTGGCTGTCGCACTCGCGGCAGCCAGTCTTTTTTTCGGCAGCCTCATCTCATCCCTCGGACAGGTTAGCGGCCCAACCATCACATGGGACAACTGGAAAGGGTATCACGTCGCAATCGCCAAAGACTTGCCTCCGGATGTACTAAAGAGAATAACCGATGCCAAATGGGACAATGAGACCTGGCGTAAAATCTTCCCAATGACAGTTGAATCGGGAGACCTCCTAGGTGCCATGGAGACACCTGCCATGCTGGGCAGTTATCAGACCAGCCCAAAGACGGTTACCTTCGTCCCGC
>JAJNBN010000068.1 GCA_021156225.1 Verrucomicrobiota bacterium
CTAACTCAACAGTGATCTGGCGCAATTCCCCAATCTCACCTGCGGCAATCAGGCTCTTCACGAGCCGGAAGACATCCATGCATCGGCGTGTCGTCCCGTAGCTCAGCTTCGTGCCGTGCTGTTCGACGGCTTGCAATGCCTTCCGGCATTCAATCAATGAGCGGCCCAAAGGCTTGTCCACATGGATGCCACGGACACCATTCTGCGCGGCGTAAGCGACGATATCGCAACGACCTTCTGTGCGAGTGGCGATGCTGATGATGTCCGGCTGAACCGTTTGAATAAGCTCCCGATAATCGCTGAACGAAGCGACCACACCCAATTCCTTCGCCGTGGTTTCCGCCGCCTCTTTCCGCGCATCACAGACGGCGACGAGCTCCAGTCCTGGATTCGCCAGCATGGCTTCCGCATGGCTCACCGGCAACCAGCCCGCCGGAATGGTCTGGCGCAAGCGATCCGGGGTGTGAGCGCCGATGCGCCCGCAACCGATCAACGCAGCGCGCAAACGAGGTGGAGGTGCAGAACTCATTTCCAACGAAGAAGGGTGGTGAGCCGCGTGGTGCGGCTGGCAGACATGGCCTCGTAAACTGTCGGCAGCTCAGCCCAGCCACAGCGCTGACCGATGAGTGTTCCGGCAGCCAATTTCCCGGCCAGTATCTGCCCGAGCAAAAACTCGCAATTTCGTTTCACCGTGAAGCGCAGTTCATGCGGAGCCACCGGCAGGTCAGGCGACATACCACAGGCGATGACGCGCAATTGCTTGTCGTAAAAATATTGCGAATCGAGCGGGTTGAATGGGGCGGAGGCTTGGCCGCGTCCGGGGAAACCCAGCACAGCGATGGCGCCTTCTTTGCGCGCCAGTTGCAGGCAGAGCAGCCAATCATCCCAGCGATTCGAGGTGGAGATGACGAGATCCGCCGTGGCGTGGTTGCCTTTACCGGCCTCAGATTTGGAGGAGGCATTCTGTGCGCCAAGGTCCGATGCCAATGCGCGTGCATCTGCCTGTTCCGAATAAGCCGTTACTTGTCCACCGGAGTTAGCCGCCAGAGCCACTGCACCCAGTCCCAACATGCCCAGCCCGACAACTGAAACTTTATGGCCCGGGGTGAATCCACCCTTGAGTAACGCGTTATAACCCAAGTGAAAGAGATACGTCGTAACCGCCAGCTCTGCATCTGCAGTGGCAGGCAGTTTCAATACGATCTTTTCCGCCGGGCAGATGAACGCGCTGCGATGGGATTGAAAACTGAGGACGCGATCGCCGGGCTGATACTCTTTTACCTCCGCGCCCACCGCTTTGACTTCGGCGACGTTACAGTAGCCCACCACGCGTGGATAAATCGGACCGGGGCGCAAAGGCGGTTCGCCCAAATAAGCGGCGAGTTCGGTGCCTGGAGAAATGGCCGAGCAAATTGTTTCCGCCAGCACTTCTTGAGGTCCGAGCTTTTCGGCACCCAGCACCTGTTCCTCAAACACCAATTGCCGCGGCCCCAGCAGGCGGGCGATCTGGGCTGTGATGGTAGTGCTCATCGCGAGTTCAAATGGCTTTGCGATTACGCAGCATCTGCTCCGCCTCCTGCCAGTCTTCTTCGTTGTCGATATCCACCGAGCGTTCGCGTGGCATGGGATAGCCGATCAGCGGTTGCGCGTAGTAGGACTTGGCTTTTTCAAATGCCGGGACATCCAGCACATGCACCGCGCCGTTCGCGCGATACGCCGTCGGCAGTTCCTGCGTGCGCTTGCCGATGTATTCCGGGAAGAACGGTTGCAATATATCTTCGCCATTCAGGTTCATCGCGGCGAAGGGTTGGTGCGTATAGGGGCTGACGCTCATGAGAAACTGCCCCTTTTTCCGGCGGAACAATTCAAACGCTTCGCGCACATCTTCACCCGTGCGGAAAGGGCAGGTGGGCAGCAGGATGACCAGCGTGCGGAATTCCACACCCATCTCGCGGAAGGTCTGCAAGGCGTGCAACGCCACCTGCACCACGCCTGCAGGGTCGCGGGCGAGTTCCATCGGGCGATAGAAGGGAACCTCGGCGCCGCAATCACGAGCCACCTTTGCCACCAGTTCATCCTCGGTGGAAACCATGAGACGGTCGATCACGCCACTGGCTTTCGCGGCATCGATAGACCAGCCGAGCAGGGGCTTGCCGGCCAGCGGGCGGATGTTCTTTTCCGGCAGCCGGGTGGAGCCGCGCTTGGCCGGGATGAGGCCGAGGACGGGACCAAGTTCGCCGGAATTGCTCATGCTCACATCACTTTGAAATGGATGCTCTTCTGATCCAGCGCCGGATCGCCCTTGGGCAAAGGCGGCAGCGCGGGATTGTAATACAGATGGCGGTTCGCCGGGGAGAATGTGCGGTCAGCGGATTGCGGCGGACGCGCTTTTTCCACGGCGTCATCCGTGGGCTGCATCCACACGGCATCTTTCACCACCCACTCGCCGTTCTTCTTTTCCCAGATCTTCGGGTCGCGCATCGGCTCCACGAGATCGTAGAAATGTTTTTTGGTGATGCCGAGGAACTCGCAGTAATAACCGAGCGAACTGGGCTCGGTGGCATCGTATTCCTTCACCAGTTCCTGGCCTTCCTCACGCGTGAGGCGGCCATGGCGGATCTCCATGCTGGCGTCATCCGTCGTGCGGCCGTAGCCGAACTTCAGATACTTCAGATAATCATGCACGTCATTCGCATGGTCATCGAGCTTCGCGTAGATGTTGAAGGTGCGGTCGCGCTTGAAGGAGACAGTGTTGAAACCCCATTCCTTGATCATCAATTCGCCCTGCTGCTTGGCGTCCCAGTAGAAGAAATTGCTGAGATAGATGCCACGCACTTCCGTCTGCTGGATCTGTTCATCCGTAGGATAGATGTACGGATGGATATCTCCGCGTGTGATGCCGCCCTTACCGATCAAGTCCTCCGGTTCATACCCGCGCATGTCGTGCTCCTTGCGCGTCCAGCGGGTGAACTCCACGAAATCCTCGAGGGAAACGATTCCGGTCAATTCAGCAAAACCATGCTCACCCCAGACGATGAGCGGGATGTTATGCTGCACCGCGACTTGGAAGGGGAACGTGCGGATGCCCGCGTGATAGTGCCAGGTGAGATCACCCACCGTCTCCAGCATGTGTCGGGAGAGGCGGCGCACGGAGTCGAGCCCGGCATTGTAGGTGATGAGGTCGCAACCGGATTTCGCCGCGAGGTTCTCCAGATTGCGCAGGCCGGCGGGCTGGTTGAAAGCGTGGTTGAAGAAAACCAGCAAGGGGTTCATCCCGTACTTGTGCTTCAGCTTCCACACCTGGAAATGCGAGTCCTTGCCGCCGCTGACGGGGATGATGCAGTCGTGGCTGTTGCCGCGTTTTTTGGCCATTTTCTTGGCCTCATCGACGATTTCTTCGAGCATCTTCTCCCGCTCGGCCCAGTTGATCTCGAGCTTCTGGCGGCTCTCGTGGTAGCGGCAGCCGCTGCAGACGCATTCATCGTCGAAGATGATCGTCGGTTTCGCGTTTTCCGGATAAAGACAGCGCTTGCAGTATCTCATGTAAAAGTTCCCGTCCGCACTCTCACCCCGGCCTCGGTCAGATGTTTCTTGGCCTTGATGGTGGCGTGCTCGGTATAATGGAAGATATTAGCCGCAGCCACGGCCTCTGCGCCAGCCTCAATCCCTTCCACCAGATGCTTCCATTGGAAGACCCCGCCGAAGGCGATGACCGGCACATCTACAGCGGCGCAGACCTGGCGGAGTGACTCCAGATCATACCCGCGCCGGGCGCCATCATGGTCCACGGAATTGAAAAAGATTTCGCCCGCACCCAGCTCGACGGCGTGCTTGGCCCATTCCACGGGCGATTTCCCGGTGCTGCGCTGGGCGCGATCTACGATTACCAAGGGTGTGCCGTTCTCGTCGCGTTTCACATCCATGGAAGCGACGATGCACTGGCGGCCAAAACGGCTGGAAAGCGCTTCCACCAAGGGCGGGTTGTCGGCGAAAGCAGTGTTGAGCACCAGCTTGTCCGCACCGGCATTCAGCAGACTACGGGCGAAGTCGGCATCCGTGATCCAGCCGCCCACGGCCAGCGGCACAAAGCATTTGCGGCAGATGCGCTTCACCACATCGGCAAAACCTTCGCGCGAAGAGGCGTCACGCGAGACATTCAGGATGACGATCTCATCCACCGCCCATTTGTTGAAGCACTCGATGGCGTGGACCGGATCGTAGTGGATGGAGTTCGTGTGCTTGAAGCGCACGCTCTGCACCACCGCGCCATCGCGGATGATCAGGACGGCTATGAGGCGTTTCTTCAGCATCAGGGCATCTCCACAAAATTCTTCACGAGTTGCAGCCCGCCACGCTGGCTCTTCTCCGGATGACATTGCGCGGCGAACAGATTGTCCCGCGCGAACATGGCGGTGAAAGTCTGCCCATGCTGACAGGTACCCAACACATCAGACGCTTGATGGCAAACGACATGGAAGCTGTGCACAAAGTAGAAATCCGTGCCGCTCGGGATACCGTGGATGAATGGAATGTCTCGTGTGAACGTGACCGCATTCCAGCCCATGTGGGGCAGCTTGATGCCGGGAGCGGGTTCCAGTGCGACGACATCAGCATCGATCCAACCAAGCCCTTGATTTAATCCACCTTCGGTCGAGCTCTTGCACATGAGCTGCATGCCGAGGCAGACACCGAGAGTGGGGACACCTTGACGGACCTTCTCGCCTAGCGCCTGATCCATGCCGTCTTGACGCAAGAGCCGCATGGCATCACCGAAAGCGCCGACACCGGGGAGGATGATCTTGTCAAAGCCCTTGAGCTGGTCCGGATGCTGAATCACCTCGGAAACCGCACCGACTTCCACGAGAGCGTTCTGCACGGACCAGATGTTCCCCATGCCATAATCAATGATTGCCACACGTGCAGCCACAGGACGGGAATAAAGGGGCAGGGTCATGGCAGGGTCAAGGCTTTCCTGAGGGGTGTTGTTCCAGCTTGCGCTTCAGAGTGATAAAGGTTGCCGCAAAAGCCTTATCCAATTTGTTGGCCTGTGTCAGATAGCCTGCTTGTTTCTCCAAATCTCCCCGCCATAAATCCTGTCCCAGCAGCACATTTACCCGGATGATCCAATTCAGTCGGCGCACAGCTTCGCGACGTATGAAATCAGGCACGAGTCTTAGCTCGCCTGCAATGAGCGGATCTACGGCATGATAAGCAGCCAAGAATGCCCAGATTCGCTTGGCATCATAACCGGCAAACCGGCTGGCCGCAAAAGCCACTGCTTGCATGCGGCAATCCGTAGCTAACGAATCAAGGTCCAGAATGGCTGTGATTCTGCCGTTAGCGAAGAGGGTGTTACCCGGATGGAAATCCCGATGGACCCAATCTATAGGTAAATCCTTGTTCACGTCGATCGGTCGTATGCTCTCCAGCACAGGTGGCAATGTTTCTGTGAGCAGCGATTTTACCCGGAAACCGAAATCAGTGGCTCCTAAGGGACCGCTGAGTTTCTTGAGAACTTCGGCTTTCTCTTCCGGTGTAAGGGGGGCATATAGCGCTGGAACCGTTTTTTTACCAGGCAAGGGCCGGATGTTTTTATGTAGTTGAGCCAATCCTGCAGCGGCGCTCAACGCTTCTTCTTGGCTGCCTGAAAAAGGATTTCCCGTGCGAAATTCCAGTGCGCGCCAGAGGGTGCCTTCGATTTCCTTTCCTGGCTGGCCATCATCAGTCAGCACGCATTGGGGTGCCAAAGGTTCGCGATCGGCTACTTGCTGGTGGAATGCGAGTCGTGCCCTCCAATCAGAAGGACTTTTGTCCAGGAATTCGGATTTGAGAACAAAGGCGGGCTCATTGTCTTTGCTGCCCACCCTCACCAGATAATTCTGCGAATTGACCCCGCCGCCTTTGGCCGCTTCGAGGAAAAGTTCCCCCTGGCATCGTTGCGCATAATGCGCGCGCAATATGTCAGCGGGTTCACTCATCGCTATTCAATATCGCCGAACTGCGGGAATTCGCCCGTCGCCAGATTCCGCTTCGCCTTGCGGCCGATCACGTCCTCGTAACGATCCGCCGGGATATGCGTGCCCGGACGCCGGTAATCCACATCCGCCGCCGTGATGGCCTGGCCCGCCGCCACCGGACGACGCATGATCAAGCTCCGGCGATGCTCCGCCTTCACGCGGGAATTGAAGATGATGCGCGGATCGCCGATGGCCGCCTCTACCGCGCGCACCTGCTTCACGAAATCTGCCAGTTCCTGCGGCTCCAGCGACATATAGTGCTCCACCGCGTTCGTATTGCGGTCCAGCGTGATAGTCTTCTCGATGAAATCTGCCCCGAGCGCGATGGCGGCGTAATTCATCGCCGTGCCCACCGAATGATCCGAGTAACCGACCGGATAACCGAAGATGTCTTTGATATGGCGGATGGCCTTCAGATGGATGCCCGCATGTGCCGCCGGATAACCGGACGGACAATGCATGATGACGATGTCATACATCCCCTTCGCCTCGCAGATGCGCGCCGCCTGTTCCACATCCTCAAAGCGTTCGCGTCCATCGAGGATGATCGGCAGCTTCTTGCTCGCCATGTGCTCGATGAGCTGGCGGTGGTTGATGTCTGACTTGGAAACCTTGATGGCATGCGCGCCGATCTCGGCGAGCAGGTCCACCGTCTCCGGCCCGCTCGGCGTGGAAACGAAGAGCAATCCCAGCTTGTCGCAATACTCTTTCAGACGACGCCAGTCATCAAAGGACAGTTCACGCCGTTCGAGCGCGTCATACACCGTCTCGCTCTGCTTGCCTTGCGCGTTCTCGAACTCGATCAACGTCTCCTTCGTCACCAGCAAATCCTTCACGCGGACCGTTTGAAATTTCACCGCATCTGCTCCGCCTTCGGCGGCGGCTTTGCAGAGCGCTTTTGCGCTGTCCAATCCGCTATGAGTCGCCCCGGCCTCGAACGAGATGAATACCGGATGTCCTTCGCCCACCAGCCGGTTGCCTATTTTTACAGTTCGCATGTGATTCAATTATTTGCCCGGCACCGCCGGGCGACAATGCTTTAGTTACAGCCTCTATGGTTGCAGCAGCGCCCGATCCAATGGCGTGCCCGCCTTCACGTCTTTCAAAGCTCTCTTGCCCATCACCTCGCCCAAGTGCCGCGTATGCAAACCGTGCCCGGGACGGATGGAACGCACATTCTTGGTCGTGAACGCTTCGCCCGCCTTCACATCCGCCACCACGAACAGCGACCGCCGGAATTGCCGGCTCTTGCTCTCGTTCGCGCTCACTTCGTAATTCACCTTGCCCAGAGCACGTTCCGTGACACGGATGGCCTCGACCATCGCCTTGAACTCCTGCGGCTCCATGGAAAAGCTTGAGTCCGGTCCCGGCACCTTGCGATCGAGCGTGAAGTGCTTCTCCAGGATGCACGCGCCCAGCGCCACTGCCGCCACCGGCACCGTATGTCCCATCGTATGATCCGATAATCCGGCGGGCACGCCAAAGCGCGCGCTAATGTCCGGGATCGTCCGCAAGTTCATTTCCTCCGGCAGGGCAGGGTAGGCACTGGTGCATTTGAGCAAGGCCAGTTGCGTGCAGCCACCTTCGCGCAAAGTCTTCACCGCTTCCGCAATCTCTTCCTGCGTGGCCATGCCCGTGGACGCGATGACTGGTTTCTTCGTCGCGGCGATCTTTTTGAGCAAAGGGATGTCCACTAATTCGAACGAAGCCACCTTATGCACCGGCACATCCATCGCTTCCAGAAAATCCACGGCAGAGTCATCGAACGGCGTGGAAAAGAAATCCATGCCCAGCTCTTCCGTCACCGCTTGCAGCTTCGGCTGCCAATCCCACGGCATGTAGGCTTCTTTGTAGAGATCGTGCAAGGTGCGTCCATCCCAGAGCGTGCCGCCGCCGATGCGGAAATATTCGTTATCGCAGGGAATGGTGAGCGTATCCGCCGTGTAGGTCTGCACCTTCACCGCGTCTGCGCCGGACTCCTTCATCGCACGGATGATGCGGACCGCCTGGTCAAAGTCCTGCCCGTGATTCGCCGAAAGTTCCGCGATCACATAGACCGGATTTCCCGGCCCGACCCGACGCCCATCTATGACCAATTCAGTGCTCATCACGTTGCGCCTCCCAAATTGCACAGCCAGCCGGAAAAAGACGAACCAAATTCCAAGGCTGTGTTCGAAGTTCCGCTGGACTAGCGCCCGTGCCCCGACACACATGTCGGGGTAAACTGCCCTTCCGATTTTCAACCGCGCCTTGGTCTGAATCGGTGTCTTTTTCTACTGTCCACCTGTTCAACATACGGGCACGAGTATGGCTTGGATTTTGTGATTAGGAGAGGCCTATATGCGCTATGTGCGCTATATGGAGACAAAATTTCAAAAACTTCCTCCTGCAGCCCGCTTCCTTCCTTTTTTCGCGCCCTTTGGCGTCTTTTAGCAGGCTAATCTGCCGCTCTGCCACGCCCAATGCTGCATACCCAGGCCGGCGCCCCTTTCACCGTCGTTTCGTCCCACTCCTCAAAACCTGCCTTCTCAAACGCGCGCTCCGACGCCTGATTGTCCGGTTTGATATACGCCCGCACCTGGTTCACCGCCGTTTCGGCAAAAATCTTCCGGCAAGCCGCCCAGATCAGCAACGAACCGCGGTTCTTTCCCCGTTGCCCGGCATCCAAACTGATGGAGATGGTCGCCGTCTCCCCTTCGATCTGAAACCGCACCTGCCCGATGGGAGTTCCCTTCACATCCTCCGCCACCCAGATGCGATAATTCGCATCACTCAACTTCGCGTTGAACCAGTTGAGATGGTCCTCCCAAATGATGGGCTCCGAAGAAAATGACACTGCGCGAACTCCGGCATCATTCGCCCAGTCAAAGATCAGCTTCGCGTCCTCGGCAGTTGCTGAACGCAATCGTAGTGAATCTTCATTCAAGCGCAGCCAGACACGCATCGAGCCTCTCCCATCCACGAGTTTGCGGGCTTTGGCAGACATCTCATCGAGTTTCTGCCAATCCATCACCAGTTCCTTAACCTGCTTTGCCAGCACCTCCGGTATCAGGTCTTCGTGCCAACCCAGATTGACCGCGACACCCGCTGCGGCCAGTTGCTCGCCGTTGGATCTTTGATTGTCGGCCAGCACGATGGTCATCATCGGCACGCCCATATAGGCAAATTCCCACGCCGTAGTGCCGCCAGCCGCGATGGCTAGAGATGTCTGTGCCATCAGCTCCGGCATGTTTTTCGCGTTCCGGATAAGGTGGATATTGGAAGCGGATAGCTGAACACTGGATAAGAGGGAGTCCCAATGCGGGTTGCTGCCACCGATGACTACGGCTGCATTGATGCTGGGAACTTCCTGCAAAGCCGAGATGACTTTTGCCGTCACATTATCGGGGTCACTGCCGCCCAAAGTGACGAGAATTTGATTTGGGGGCTCCCAACCTGTGCCGACATCCTTGTCCTGTTCTAAAAACTCTCTACGCAACTGCACATAGCGCGTCCCCAGCAGCAATCGCGTCTTTTCGTTCTTCTGCGGATACCATTCTGCCGTGACGCCCAGATTCTGGTTCAACACGAAATCCGTCTCGTAATGCTTCAACCCGCCAAAATCATCGATCTGTAATACCTTTGCGCCGGATTGTTTCAAGACGCTGAAATACCCCTCGCCGAACTGATATCCATCCACCACCAGCCAAGCATCCCGATGACGCGACACCAAGGCCGCCACCTGTTGTGCATCCTCGATACCGCCCGCTTCGGCACCGATCGAGTGCGGTTTGATCCCCGCTTTCAAAACCCGCTCACCCAAAGCCTCCGGCATCAACTGCGCTGCCAGAATGACCTCGGTCCCGGCCGCGAGCCACGGCTCCGCCAAAGCCAGGCACCGCATCACATGCCCTGTCCCCATTTGGGAACTGGCATCGGCCCGGATGATGAGTGTGGTTGGTGTCATGCTAGGTATCCAAAATACGACCGCTAGGGCGAGACTCCGTCGAGCCCATGCCTGCGCCCCGAAGGGGCGATACGAAAGTAGCCCCGGGTGACCAAAGGGAACCCGTGGTAATGAAGGAAATACGCCCTCCGCCCCAACGGGGCGGACGAACTCTGTTGACCGTTGAGTTCAAGAAAACGCGACCGTCTGATTGTATCAGGTGTGGACAATGTGCCTCCCTCTCCCCAAGGGAGAGGGCCGGGGTGAGGGGGAAGGGCGCGTTAACAAATCTTTGCATGTTCAAAACATCACGTTGGCTGACTCCGCCCGCTCCTTCGGAGCGAGGATGATTACCCTGCCTGAC
>JAJNBN010000069.1 GCA_021156225.1 Verrucomicrobiota bacterium
ATTATTTGAAGTGGGATTTGTGGCTGGGCGTGGCGAAGGATCGGCCGTATGTGGGGGCGCGGGAGATTGATGGAAAAGACGGTAAGAAGCAGACGGTGAAGTCGCCGTATCATTCTTTTAACTGGCGCGGGTTTGTGGATTTCGGTGTGGGTGCGCTGGGTGACATGGGTTGCCATATCATTGATCCGGTGTTCTGGAGCCTGGACCTCGATGCACCGACGCTGGTGTGGTATGAGGGGGCGCAATGCAATGGGGAGATGTTCCCGAGCAGTGAGGTGATCCATTACAGGTTTAAGAAGTCGAAGTTCACGAAGGGCGATATCACGATGACGTGGTATGACGGCGGGAAGAAGCCGGCGCTGGAGCTGGCGCCGTTGCCGGAGGGGCAGAAGCTCACGGATAACGGGTGCCTGCTGATCGGTGAGAAGGGCACGTTGCTTTGCCCGCATGGTGGCAAGCCGCAGTTGCTCGGCAAGGATGCCGAGGGCGTGAAGCTGGAGGAGGTGCCAGGGGATAATCATTATCAGCAGTGGACGGAGGCGTGCAAAGGGGAAGGGATGGCGACGGGGAGTTTCGATTATTCCGGGCCGCTCACGGAAACCGTTCTGCTGGGCACGGTGGCGATCTATTTCCCGAACCAGAAGCTGGAGTGGAATTCGAAGAAGATGGAGTTCAAGAAGCATAAGGAAGCAAATGGGCATGTGCATCACAAGTATCGTGCGGGCTGGGAGATGAAGGGGCTGACGAGGGGATAATGAAAAGGAGGGACCTATGAACCGGAGAGAGTTTATTGCGGGTGGGATTGTATCGCTGGCGACGGCGCGGTGGCTGGGCGGCGAGGCGCTGGCGCAAGCGGTGCACGTGACGCCGAAGGTGGAAGAAGGCGTGCATTGGTATGATGCGAAGGATTGGGGCATCGAAGGCAAAGGGTGGAAGGATACAGAGAAGTATTACGACCGATTGCCCGCGAAGGCGAAGGGTGTGGTGCGTGATGTGGTGTGGAACTTGAGCCGCAATTCCTCCGGCATGGTGGTGCGCTTCGCCACGGACAGCCCAACGATCAAGGTGCGGTATAAACTCTCGAATGCGAAGATCGCGATCTCGAACATGTCTGCGATGGGTGTGAGCGGGGTGGACCTCTATGGACAATTGCCTGATGGGCGCTGGAGCTGGGTGGCGTGCACGCGGCCGGAGAAGCAGGAGGTGGATGCGGTGCTCGTGACGGGCTTGAAGCCGGGGTATCGCGGCTACATGGCGTATCTGCCGCTCTACAATGGGGTGGAGTCGCTGGAGTTCGGCGTGAATGCCGGGAATTGGTTCGTGGCGCAACCGCCGCGGACGGAGAAGCCGATCGTGTTTTACGGAACATCGATCGTGCATGGGGCGAGTGCATCACGACCGGGGATGACGCATCCGGCGATCATAGCGCGACGGTTGAATAAGCCGTTCATGAATTTGGGCTTCTCCGGCAATGCGCTGATGGAACCGGAGATCGCGACCCTCCTCACGGAACTGGATCCGGCGGTGTATGTGATCGATGCGTTGCCGAACATGATCCCGACGTTGGTGAAGGAACGGGCGGAGAATTTCATCCGCAAGTTGCGCGAGGCAAAACCGAAGGTGCCGCTTGTGCTGATCGAAGATCGCACGTATGGCGATGCGCCGTTCCTCACCAGCCGGCGTGATCGGAATGACGGGAGCCGGAAGGAATTCAGGACGGTTTATGAAAAATTAACGAAGGAGGGAATGACGGGGCTGAGCTACATCGAGGGCGAGCAGTTGTTGGGGAATGATTCCGAGGCGACCGCGGATGGGTCGCATCCGTCGGACTTGGGGTTCTGGCGTCAGGCGGAGGTGATCGAGCCGGTGGTGCGGAAGGCGCTGGGGTTATAGCGCGGTGAACAACAGGAGCAGCAAAGTGGTAACGACGATAAGTGCGCCCAGACTGCCGAGGAAGAGGTAAAAGCTCTTTTCGCCCCAGGTGTCGAGTTCGTGGCGATTTTCCTGGGTGAGGCGGGTGCTGAGATCGAAATTGTAGAGGAAGAGTTTGGTGCGAATCGTTTTGTTCCAGCGATAGATATAGATCGCGGCAATGAGGGGCAAAAGCAATTCCCACCAGGCACGATGAAAAGCGAAGGGAAACAAGGAGATGAGGAGCAGAGCCAAAGGCGCGATGCCGGAATTCCAGACAGCGGGGATGAGGACTTCGTAGATGAGTCCCTCGCGCTTTGAGATGATGACGTCTTCTTGCTCCATGAGTTAATCGTTTCGGAGCTTGGGTTGGACACTTGCCGGATGGCTGTTCTGCCTGGGAGGGATGGTAAATGCGGAACCTAAAAACTCAGTGGTGAGTTCATTAAGGCCCGTGCGCCAAAGCGTGTCATTCCATGGCACCATGGGCGAATGCTAACGCCGTTGCTGATGTTTGGAAACGAAAAACTAGAACTTATGACGCAGAATGAGGTATCCAGCCACGAGGAGGGCGGTCGCCACACCCGCCAGCACGTCGTCCGCCGTGACGCCCCAACCGCCGGGGAGCTTTTGGATTTTGCCGATGGGACCGGGCTTCCAGATGTCGAACAAGCGGAAGAGGGCAAAAATTGCTAAGACACCTAACCAATTATTGCCCTCAAAGAAATAACTGACCAAGGGCATCGTATGATTGGGCAGCCATTGATGAATTATCCAAGGACAAAAACAAATGGGCAGGGCGATGATCTCATCCAAGACTACGGAACCGGGGTCATGCTGCTTGAGAATCTTCTCGGCGCGTTCGCAAATCCAGATAGAGACGGGGATGCCGAGCACAGTGCCAATGAGATAAATATCCATACGGCCGAAGGAGACGAGGAGCATCGTCCAAACGATGCCGACGACAGAGCCCCACGTGCCGGGGCCTTTCGGCAGCAGGCCAGTGTCGAATCCGCGCGCCAGCCAGACGATGATGCCATCCGCGACAGGCAATTTGGGAAGGTGTTCTTTGGAAAGCGGACCCAGCCGCAAGTAGAGGTAAATACCAGCGAAAGCAAGGATTCCGATCACCTCTGGCCATCCCAATCCAAATGCAAGATGGAGTGGCATCAGCTTCGCTCCTTACATGTCCTTCAGGAAAAGCTCGCGGTTCTTCCACAGATACACGCTGCCCGAGTAGAAGGTGAGGATAACCGCCACCCATTTGGCCAGTTCGCTGAACCAGCCCACCCATGGCCCCTCGCGCAGGATGCTGAAGCTGAAGATCTGGCCCACCGGTCCCCAATGCGTGTGCGCGTGAAACACCAGGATGGCGATCACCGCCACGATTTGCGAGACGGTCTTGTGCTTGCCGTAACGTTCCGCAGCCATCACCACATTCTTGGAGGCGGCCAGCAGACGCAGGCCCGTGATGGTCAATTCCCGCGCGACGACGACCACCACCATCCACGCGGGCATCCAGGTGAGTTCGACAAAGGAAATGAAAGCCGAGCAGACCAGCACCTTGTCCGCGAGAGGGTCCATCAGGATGCCGAAGCTCGTGATCAGTTTCCGCTCCCGGGCGATCTTGCCATCAAAGTAATCCGTCAGGCTGGCGATGCTGAAGATGACCAGTCCCACCGTGGCAAACCACGTGGTGCCAGAGAATGAAAAAATCACGATCAGGAAGGCGAGGGTCAGCACCATCCTGGAGAGCGTGAGTTTGTTCGGTAAATTCATTCAGCGCGCTAAGTCTAGCTTTGATGGCAGCTTGGTTCAATGACACTATTCAAAATCACAGATGCCCCGGATGATCCTGTTTGGCATGGAGAACTCTCATGATGATGACGCAATCTCCCTTGATGAGGTAAAAGATTTTGTAGGGAAATCTTTTCACCAAGATGCGTCTGAAATCGCGATAGTAGCTTGGACGACGGTCTGCGGAACTGGCCAAGTCTTGGATCGCCCTGAAAGCCTCGGTGATGAAATCGCTGCCTAAGCCCGCCACCTGCTGCTCGTACCAACGGCTGGCCTCAAACAGATCCCTTTCCGCTTTTGCCCGGATGCTTATCTGCCAGTTCACGCTTTGAGTCCGCTTCGCAGCCGGGCTTCTACCTCATGTCCCGGTGAACCGGGATTCGGGTCGTTTTTGAAGTCTTCCAGTTCTTGGTCCAGAATGGCGCGTTCTGCCGCCGTTGGTGTTGAGTCTTCCAGTTCGCAGAGCTTTGCAAAGATTTCCGCACGCTCCCTTGCATCCAGCTTTGGTAACTCGCTTAGGATGTCTGCTTTGCTCATGAATGATAAAATAGTTTAGCCCGCCATTCTTGGCAAGCTACGCCGGCTCCGCGATGAGGTCATAATCCGTGTGCCCGATGATCTTCACCTTCGCGAACTGCCCGATCGGCAGCTTCCCGCGAATATACACGCGGCCATCGATGTCCGGCGCATCCGCCTCGCCACGCGCGATGAGATACTTGCCCTTCGGCAACGCGCCGTGCTCATCATCACTACGGATCAGGCCGTGCTCCCAGGAGCTGACCTTGGCGTTCTGAAGTTCCTTCGCACTCGCTTCACCTTCCACCAGCACCTTGATCGTTTTACCCATGAAACTCTCGGCCACATGCCGTGCCACTTCGAGCTGGGCGGCCATGGACCGCTCGCGACGCTTCTGCTTCACCTTGTCAGGAATCTGTCCCGCCATCTTGCCGGCGATGGTTCCTTCCTCTTGCGAGTAGGTGAACACGCCCATGCGCTCGAACTTCGTTTCGTGGATGAATTCCAGCAAACGGTCGAAATAAGCTTCCGTCTCACCCGGGAACGCCACGATGAACGTCGTGCGGATGGCGATGCCGGGAATCCCCGCGCGAATCTTCGCGATGAGATCGACGATGTATTGCTCGGACGTCTCACGGCGCATGCGCTCCAGCATGTTCTGCTGGATGTGCTGCAACGGCATGTCCACGTAGCGCACCACCTTTTTGCACTCCGCGATGGTCTGGATGAGCTCATCCGTCCAATGCGCAGGATGCGTGTAGAGCAGGCGGATCCAGAAATCACCTTTCAATGCATTCAATTCGCGCAAAAGCGAGCAAAGCGTTGTGGCATCCGCGGGCAGCGACTTCGCCGCCGCGTTAAATTTTTCCGGCGAAGAGATCGCACGGCTATGGTTTGCGCGCAGGTCCAGCCCGTAGTAAGTGGAATCCTGCGAGATGAGGTTCAGTTCCTTGACGCCATCTTTGATGAGTGCCTTGGCCTCGGCCACGATGTCCGCCTGAGTGCGGCTGCGATGCGAGCCGCGCATACGCGGGATGATGCAGAAGCTGCACGGATGATTGCAGCCCTCGGCGATCTTCACATAGGCGAAATGATTCGGCGTCAGGCGGAAACGCGGTGTGCCGAAATCCGGGATGTAAATGGGACGCGCGGTGACATCCATCAACGGCGCATTCGGCGCCGGTGCGGGAGCGATGACTTGCTTCGATTTTCCGAACTTGTCTGTACCGCGCAAGGCCGCTTCGTCCGCGTGATGATCATGCGGCTTCTTGGCATCGAGGTCCGCGAGTTTGGCTGAAACCTTATTCTTGGAAGCGCGCTTGAGCGGTGCGCCCGAAGCGATCTTGTCCGAGCGCCGTTGCAAGGCGTGCTTCACGATATCCGTCACCTGTGCGACTTGATCGATCCCCATGAAGGCGTCCACTTCCGGAAAGAGCTTGGGCAGATCATCGCGAAAGCGTTGGGAGAGACAGCCGGAGACGATGAGCGCCTGGCCGCGGTTGTTCGCCTCACGCACTTCCACGGATTCGAGGATGGTATCGACACTCTCCTCCTGCGCCGCATCGATGAACGAGCAGGTGTTCACCACCACCACATCGGCCGACTCGGCTTGATTGGTGATCTCGACGCCGTCTTTCATCAACGTACCGAGCATGATCTCGGCATCCACGAGGTTCTTGGCGCAACCTAGAGAGATGAGACCAACACGGATCGGCTTTTGCATGGTTTCTGCGTTTTTCACAGGGCTGCGAACAGTAACAGCTTAAATGACGAAGTAAACAGCGGAAAAAAGCCTGTTCAAGAGCATGAATGGTGTCCATCCCGCAGCTATGTCAGGGACTGGTGAGAGCGTCTAACTGATTCAGCGTGAATCACTTCTTCTGTCCCGGTCCACCCGGTAGAGGCAGTGTCTGTCCCGGCGACTTTTTCGGCCCCTGATAAAGCCCCGGGCCCAAGTCGTGCAACGGATCCTCTTGCTTTTGGATGGCATTGCGTCGGATGGCCCAGATGCCCGTCGCCGCCAGCAGGGCGACGATCAGGATTGGTAGGATGATCCGCCAGGGCAGACGCGAAAGGAAGAACAGGATCTTATCCACCGGGCCATTGGCCTGGCCGGTGAGCTTGGGCGGGGCCTTGAAGTTTTCCGTGCCGGCGAGCTCCAGGTTAAGCTGCTCGATCAGCGCTGCTTCATTCATCTTCAGCAGCTTGGCCAGCGTGCGGGTGAAGCCACGGATATAGACCGGCGCGGCGAAGTAGTCGTAATTGCCCTCCTCCAAGGCACGCACATGATCGCCCTTGAGCTTCGTGATATCGGCCACCTCCGGGATGGAGAGGCCGCGGGCTTCGCGGGCGGTGCGTAACTGTTCAGCAACTGTGGGCATACTGATAAAGCTCTAAGTAACGGCGGCGGGGCCGCAAAAGCAATGATGGAAAATGGCTCTATTGCGGTAGCAACCGGGATGACTAAGCATTCGCAAACTACACTATGGGGCGCCCGATGATTTTAAAAGTGGCAGGATGGCCTCTTCCAATTCGGCTACCGTTCTGGCTTTGACGCCGACAATCTTGCCATTTTTGTCTTTGACGACTTCGTGTTCAACTCGCTTAAAGGCAACGATTTTCCCTTTCTGATCGATCACATAAGTACGTGGCAGTCCGATGACCCTGAAAGCCTGCGCTGCCGGGGCGTTTAGGCCGCCCTCTCCGGCCCAAGTATTCAGTGTTTGGTTCCATCCCTGCTTCTGCAGATGTTTTCGGACTGACTCCATCGTGTCGTCTATGCTGACTGTGACGACCTCGACACGGTCTTTCCATTCTGGATGCTTGGGCAGGAGCGTTTGCATTGCCGCCATCGGTTCCTGACAGGGGCCGCACCAGGATGCCCAAAAGTCGAGCACGATTACTTTTCCGCGAAATTCGACGAGACTGAATGAGCCGTCCTCCTGCAGTCGTGTGAGACGGATGTCGGGCGCTTGTGTTCCTGGGGGCAATTTCCCGTGTTCTGTAACATACTTTTCAAAATCAAAGCTGGCTTGATTGGTGCCGCTCACATTGTCGGGCAGTTTGCTCCACGCAATCGGCCCCATAAGTGTCCAGCGATCAGAATCGCGTTCGGCACGGCCAACCACGATCGAATACTCGCCGGCGAGCGGCTTGCCATCCTTCGATTTTTGGTCTGACTTTACTATGAATGTGAATTCCATCTTTGGCGTGCTGATCCCGTTCACTTCTGCCGCAATCATCAACCTGCCTACGTTGTGTACTTCGGCGGTGGCATTCTTCAGGGTGATCTCGGCTTGCGACAGGTCGATGCCATTGGCCTGCATCTGGCGGATCATCTCTTTTGCGGGCTTTTGGATTACGGTCATGGTATTCTTGTCCCACATTTTTTGCAGTTCGGCCTTGGTTGGCAGGTTTGTTCGTCCGGCGGCGGTTTTCAAAAGCTGAGCATAAACTTCGTCAAAAGATTTGCCCGCTTCGGCAGCCAGATTGGTGTCGTCTTCCATCTGCATGAACCGGATCAAGGCATATCCCATGGTATCCAGCGCCGGATCATCCTTGATGACAAATGGCGGGCGATTGGTGGGGATAGAATTGAGAAAACTAGTTTCCCAATGGAGGAAAGGATTGGTGGCCTCGACCGGTGTTCGGCTCCACCACGCACTTTCTGTGATCCGCCAACCCTCGGGGAACAGTTTCGGTCGGAACACGGAAATTTCATATTCCTTGCTGGGCGATGGATTGGTTTCGCCTCCCTTGGCTGGTTCAGTTGTCATTATTACGGTTAGGAGCCAGGCCATGTTGATGGCGCTGCCGTTTACATAAGGAGCGTTTGTGGAAATGAAGAGGTTTTCCTGCGGCACGGCCTTGAGTTGAAATTTCAAGCGCTTCGAATCGAACCCGTAATCCTCGGCGCGTTTCAGCAATCGCTTTCCCAGCTCCCGATTGAGGCTCAACCGGCTGCTGGCATAGGGAGAGAGGCTGGTCTTTCCATCTTTCGCCCCGGGCAAGGATTCCAGCTCCTGTGTGGTCGGAGAAACAGCCTTGGCGAAAGCATCGGCATCTCTCGAGTTTAGCAGCCGGACAAATGCTTCACCCAAAGCGGCATTTGCCTTGACGATTTCTGGTCCGCCTTCGGCAGCATATAGAGCACTTCTCCAGGCGAAGCAGTAAACCAGCGCAATCAAAAGCAAAGTCAGCCAAGGGCGGATGTGTCCTTTGTATGCGGGATAAGTAGTCATGGGACGGGATTGCGCACCTATGGAATACTGCTCAATCCCCATCGCCAAGCTGAAAAGGCTTTCTATCTATCCGGCAAACGACCACCTAAAGTCCTTGCCGTTCTAATCCGGTCGGAGAAAATCACGCATATCTCCAAAATGCGTAAAATTAAATCGCTAGTTTTGACAGTTACATTGCTGTGCTGCGTGCTGACATCAGCCAACGCCAATGTCGCTACCGGCAAGTCCGCCACCCCGGCTTCCAATCTGACTGTGCCCGCCGGGTTCAAGGCCGAACTCGTCCGCTCCGCCATGCCCGTGGAGGGCTCATGGGTCTGCATGACCATGGATGACAAAGGTCGTCTCATCATCTCGCCGCAGGATGTCTTGCGCCGCGATGGGGTAGGGAAAGTGGCTGAGGGCGGCTTATTGCGCATGACTTTAGGGGGCGATGGCAACGTCACGCTGGTGGAGCGCATCGAACTTCCTGTCGGCAGTGCGATGGGCCTGCTCCACGCCTTCAATAGCCTCTACGTCAGCGGTGAAGGTGCGGACGGTACCGGCCTCTATCGTCTTACCGATACGGATGCGGATGATAAATACGACAAGTTCGAGTTTCTGAAACGCTTCGAAGGCACCTTTCGCCCGAATGCCAATGGTGAACATGGTCCGCATGCCATTGTGCTCGGCCCTGACAACCATCTCTACATCATCAACGGCAACGAAGTGAAACCGCCCACGGGCTTGCGTCCCGATTCACCGCATAAGAATTTCGATGAGGATCAGTTGCTGCCACCCTTGCTCTGGCCCGCAAATTATACCTGGGCGAACGGACCGGCATCCGGTGGCTGCGTCTTGCGCACGGATAAAGATGGCAAAGAATGGACGCTCATCGCCGGAGGTTTGCGCAATGCGTATGACCTCGCGTTCAATCGCGATGGCGAAATGTTCACCTTCGATAGTGATATGGACTGGGATGACGGCGCCCCGTGGTATCGGCCGACGCGCGTGAATCATTTGGTATCGGGCGGTGAGTACGGCTGGCGCAAGGGCTGCGGCAAATGGCCGGACTATTATCCCGATAGCGTGCGCTCCACACTGGACATCGGCCGCAGTTCACCGACGGGAGTGAAGTTCGGTTACGATGCCGCCTTCCCGCGTCAGCATCGCATGGCTTTGTATCTCTGCGATTGGGCCTTCGGCACTATCTATGCCGTGCATCTTACGCCCAGTGGCGCGAGCTACAAAGCCAAGTCGGAGCCCTTCGTCACCGGCCGTCCGCTCAATGTGACGGACATGGAGTTCGGCAAAGATGGCGCGATGTATTTCATCACCGGTGGGCGCGGCACGCAGTCCGGCCTCTATCGCGTGATGTACACAGAGCCAGTGCCGAAGGTGCTGCCCAAATGGGGCATGGCTGAGCAAGACGGCATCAAGCAGCGAGCGCTGCGTCACGAGTTGGAGTCGTTGCACGGCAAGGCTGATCCCAAGGCGATCGATATTCTCTGGCCCCACCTCGACAGTGGTGATCGCACCATCCGCTATGCCGCGCGTATCGCCTTGGAATGGCAGGATGCAAAACTTTGGCAGCAACGTGCTCTGAGCGAAACGAATGCAAACGCCGGTCTCGCGGCTTTGCTAGCTCTCGCCCGGACAACGACGAAAGAAACTCAACCTGCCTTGCTTAAAGCCCTCGCCAAGTGGCCGCTCGATTCGCTGAGCGAAGAGCAGAAGCTCGATAAGCTGCGCGTCATCGAAATCAGCTTCATCCGCCAGGGCAAACCCGCTGAACCGTTGCGCAATCTCGCCATCGAAAAACTCGGTCGCCAGTATCCTGCCGCCAGCGATGCTTATAATC
>JAJNBN010000070.1 GCA_021156225.1 Verrucomicrobiota bacterium
CGGGATCTTTGCTGGCGGCGGATTACGACGTGTATGTGGGCACGTACACGAAAGGCGACAGCCGGGGCATTTATCGGGTGAAGCTGGATGGCAAAACGGGGAAGCTGACGGCGAAGGCGCTCTCAGTGACGACGGAGAATCCCTCGTTCCTAGCGCTGCATCCGACGGGCAAGTATCTGTATGCCGTGAATGAGTTGGGACCGGTGGGCAAGGTTTCGGCGTTCAGCATCAGCCCGGATTCCGGGGCATTGACGTTGCTCAATTCAGCGAGCGCGCAGGGTGACGGCACGTGCCACCTATCCGTGGACAAGACGGGGAAACATGTGCTGGCGGCGAATTACGGCGGCGGCAGTGTGGTGGTGCTGCCGATCCTGGCGGACGGACGGCTGAAAGAGGCGACGGAGTTCGTCCAGCATCAAGGTTCCGGGGCTAATCCGAAACGGCAGAAGGGGCCGCATGCGCATGGCATCTATGTGGATGAGGCGAACCGGTTTGTCTATGTGCCGGACCTGGGCATGGACAAGGTGATGATCTACAAGCTGAACGCGGGCAGCGGCAAGCTGACGCCTGCCGATCCGGCATTTGGCAGCACAGCACCGGGAGCCGGACCACGGCATTTTGTGCTGCATCCGAAGTCAGACTTTGCGTATGTGATCACGGAGATGACCTGCACGGTGACGGCGTATTCTCGCGATGCAAAGAACGGTGGATTGACGGAGATCCAAACGATTTCGACATTGCCCGAGGGGGCAAGCATCCTGCCGGCCTTCAGCACGGCGGAGCTCGAGATACATCCGACAGGGAAGTTTCTGTATGGTTCGAATCGTGGACATGACACAATGGTGGTGTATGCGGTGGATGCCAAGACGGGGCAATTGACGCTGGCCCAGCACATCAGCACGGGCGGCAAGACTCCGCGCAGTTTCGGCATCAGCCCGGACGGAAAATGGCTGATCGCGGCGAACCAGAATTCCGCGAGCCTGGTGGTGTTCAAGATCGATCCGAAGACAGGGCAGCTCAGTGAGACCGGAAACACGGCAGAGGTGCCAAACCCGGTGAGCGTGGTGTTCCGGAAAAAGTAACTGACGGCAAAAAATCTTGGGCCAGCCGTCTCCCACGGCTGGCCTTCTCCTTTTTAAAGACGTGAAGAAACAAGCATTGATAAAGAAAATCATCGCGCAACTGACGGCGGACTTGAACCTGTATTACAAGGCGGCGCTGTCGGCGCGGGCTGAGGCGACGGACCCGCAGAGCAAGGCGGAAAACAAGTATGATACGCGCGGGCTGGAGGCATCGTATCTGGCGCGCGGGCAATCCCGACAGGCGGCGGAGACGGAGGCATCCATCGAAGAATTCCGGAAGATGCCGGTGAAGGATTTTGGGCCGGAGGAGCCGGTGAACATCGGGGCCTTGGTGGAGCTGGAGGGGAAGGGGGAGAAGATGTTGTATTTCATCGCGTCACGCGCGGGCGGATTGGAAGTGGTGGTGGAGAAGCGGGAGATTTTAGTGATCACGCCGCAGTCACCGCTAGGGCAGGAATTGGTGGGGAAGATACAGGGGCAAAAACTGCGCCTGGAGATCGCGGGGGTGAAGAGTGACTATAAGGTTGTCAGCGTGATTTAGAACTATCTGATGCGGGCGAGGGTGAAATCGTGAGTGCTTTAAGTGGCTTCTGGTTCCGGTGGGGTATAGAAATCCCTGGCCGTGATTTCAGCAGCTTTCTTGTCCGGGGCTTTGAGGGTTCCGAGGAGTTTCCAGCCATCATGGAAAAGTGACCTGATGACCCAGGTGTTGCCCAGGGTTCCGTAGATCAGCATCAAGGCCAGCAGCAGGATGATAGCGAGGACGTTCTGCCCGGGCGGGAGAAAAAACAAGGCAGGCAAAACCAAGACTCCGACCGCCCCCGCAACCGGAAGTTTGTGAAGAATCGCCCACAGACCTGGAAAGAAAAAGGCCCAGAAATTGAAACCTTCCTTCACGGCGATGATGTTTCCGGCGGGGCCGCGATAGATCTGCCAGGATTTCATGGTTGACTCAAATTCCGCAGAGCAGCGGAATTAAGGCAGTAGATTCTGCAGGACTACAGCAAATTCATGAACGGTCTGGTCGCGCTTCACTTTCAGCGCCAGTTTCGTGCCCGCTGGCTGCATCAGAAATGGTTCCGGGTTCTTTCCTCCGGTGCTGAAATCCGTGCCATTGATAGCGAGGAGAACATCGCCTTCTTTGAGGCCGGCTAGATCAGCGGGGGTGTCTTTCACCAAGCGGACGACTCGCAGCGAGACGTCCTTGGTCGTGGAGGTAAAGACGGCTCCGAGGCGGTTGTGTTCCGGGATGGGAGAAATGGACTGGGTCAGCACTTCCTTGGTGCTGCGACTGACGATCATGCGGAGGTGCCGCAAGGCCCCCATCCCGATGGTGGCGATGAACTCTTTGCCATCAGCAGCAATGGCCTTGCCGTCCTTGGCTTCGGGGATGGGGCCGATATCCACATCCTTAAATAAAAGGTCGCCGAGGCGATACTCTTTGGCCCAGGCCAGTTCATGGATCATCGGTTCCCCTACGGCGTAGCGATAGGTGGTCAGGGTGATGCCTGCCTGAGGATTTAGCTTACGCCACTCCTGCCAAAGCTGGGGCGAGACTCGCAGGGCGATCGGCGAACCGCTGTCCACGAAGACGCGACCTCTGGATTTGCCATCACTGGTGGCCTCGAAAAACAACTGCGTGGAATCCATGTCCAAGGGCCAGCGTTGCCAGCCGTTGATGGGCAGAGCGGTCAGGGGACGAATGCGGCGTCCGGGAGCATCGATGTAGAATGGCGAGTCACCCAATGTCCGCCAACCGAAGATGCCGTCGCACTCAGCGGGTGAGGGGAAGGGCAGGATGGGAAGCCGCGTATTGGCGTCCTTTCCCAACAAGACTATATCGACGGGCGGAGTCAACCCCACCGGTACATCGTGCCCCGCGATTTTTATGGTGCGATTGGTTTCGTTCGGCAAGCCTAGCCGGGAGGCGGGGGCTGTGAACAAGGCGGTGAAAGAGGCACCGGTATCGAACAGGAAACGGACCGGTTTCTGATTGATGCTGCCATCAAGGATGATGCGTTGTTCGGAAGCGTAGGGATTGGCTTGAGGAGTTTGTGCCCACGCAGCAGACGCCAGCAGAGCGAGCATGCCGAATATTCCTCCGATGAGCACAGCAACTGAGTCTTTGATGGATTTGGAGCGGCTCATGGCTGAATTAGACGCACGGGCGAACTTTCTTCATCGATAATACGTCAGCTTTGATCTCGGAAACAAGCCAGCCGTGGTGATGGTAGAAGGTGAAGGCGCGTTTGGTGGGATCGGAGGAGGTCCAGAGCCACAATTCTTGCCAACCAAGGGACCAGAGCCAGGTTTCGACGAGATCCAGCAAACGTGAGCCGATGCCTTGGCCTTCGTAGACGGGCAGGACGGCGATGACCCAAAGTTCGCCGGTCTTGCCGTCACCCATCGCGAAGCCGATAGGTTCGCCATTTGCTTCGCAGAGCCAACCACGATGGGTCGTGGACAGCATGGTGGTGACGGATGCTTCGGTGATGCCCAGGGCTTGGAGCTCGGTGCGAGAGAGCGGGTTTTCGCGGGTGGCGGCGCGGATGGGGAAGAGGGCGGGGACATCCGTTTGGGTGATTTCGCGGTAGGTCATGGCTTCAATACCTTGGCTTCGCCGGTCTCCGTCCGTTGTAGGACACCTTTTTGAAAATAAATCGCGTGCCAAGTGCTGGCGGTGTCGGTGTGGGTTTCCGTCGAAAGGCAATCAATCGCATCAGGGACCTTCACGGCTGAAAGGTCAATCCAAGCAACGGAACGGGAGGTTCCGACGCGGGTGCCTACTTGGTAGCCGGTCTGTTTCCCCGCCATGACGACATACTTCCGATAGGTTTTGGAGGTGGTGTCATACTCTACGATCAGATGAAACTTGGTTTCTGGTCCGGCGGGCTGGGCTTCGGAGACAATAAAACGGCCATCGACCCATTTATCCGTAGCTTTAAAGCTGATGGTTGCGGACCGGCCATCTGGCAGAGCGTTGGTCATGGTGACATCAAAGTGGCGGCTCAGGGGATAAATCTTGAGGGCTGGCTCGGTGAGCTTGTCGCTGTGAGGCGAAGCGATGATGGCATTTAGGCGTTTTTCTGAAAGGACATCGGCTCCAAACGTGGAGTTCACACAGACAAGGAGTGCGGCTGTGAAAATGAGGAGTGCCTTGGACATGGGGATAAGGAGCCTGAAATGAGAGGTGGCGTCAAATCGGAAACGTCGGGAGTGATTTCTTGAAATTTTGTCTCCATGGAGCGCACCGGGCGCACTGAAGGCTAACGGGGTTTGGGGATTGGTGGTACGATGACGGTCAGAAATAGTTCATTTTGTGTGAACGTAATGGAACGGAGTGGAACGCAAGGTTAGCGGGAAATCGGAGAAGCTGGCAGGATGCGGACATGGGAAGAAAAGGAAGAATGGAGAAGCCGAAGTTCGGCCTCCCAAGAATGAAGAAAGGGGACAATGAGGAGGGGAAAGATGAATTTTGTGTAGTTGTACGTGTTATAGCGAGCGGAAGGATAACGCGGTGACCGGGGATATGGCAGGGTGGAGGCATGAGAAAGAATAAATTTTGTCTCCACATAACGCATATAGCGCATGTAGGCCTAACGGGGAGGGAGAGATTCTGGCACAGTGTGCGCAGATGAGGAGCGAATGATGAGGAGAAAATCGAGGACGAAGGACGACGACGAGGACGAGCACGATTTAGTGGGCTTGTCGGCGGGGCGGGTTGTGTGGAGGATGCGCGGATTATTGATTTTGAGGCATGAGTGAAATGGCGGACATCATTGTGGTGGGTGGCGGGCTGGTTGGCTTAGGCACGGCTTTGCGTCTGTGCGAAGCGAATCCGGGCAAGCGCGTGCGCGTACTGGAGAAGGAAGCGGGCGTGGGGCGGCATCAGAGCACGCATAACAGCGGGGTGCTGCATTGCGGATTGTATTACAAGCCGGGGTCCATCAAGGCGCGCATGGCGGTGAATGGCATCCGCGAGATGACGGCCTTCTGCCAGCAGCACGGCATCAAGCATGAGATCTGCGGCAAGCTGGTGGTGGCGGTGGATGCGGCGGAGGTGGAGCGGCTCAAGGATTTGCAGGATCGCGGCACGAAGAACGGACTCGAAGGCTTGCGCTGGTTGAGCGCGGAGGAGATGCGGGAGATCGAGCCGAACGTGGCGGGTCTCGCAGCGTTGCGCGTGCCGCAGGAGGGGATTGTGGATTACGCCGGGGTTTGTGCGGCGATGGTGAGTGAGATTTCACGGCATGGCGGGCAAGTTGTCACGGGGGCGAAAGTGGAGTCACTGCGGTTTCATGGTGGGGAATGGGTGGCGCGGACGGCGGCGGGGACGTTCAAGAGCAAGTTCCTGGTGAATTGCGCGGGGCTGCACTCGGATCGCGTGTGCGAGCTGGCGGGCGAGGAGCGGGAGGTGCGGATCGTGCCGTTCCGCGGTGAGTATTATCAACTGCGCAAGGACCGGGAGCATCTGGTGAAGCATCTGATCTATCCGGTGCCGGACCCGAAGTTTCCGTTCCTCGGGGTGCATTTCACGCGGATGATCCATGGTGGGGTGGAGGCGGGGCCGAATGCGGTGCTGGCCTTCTCACGCGAGGGGTATCGCAAGCAGGATGTGAACGTGGAAGATCTGGCGGATGCGCTGACGTTTGGCGGGTTGTGGAAGTTCATGGCGCAGTATCCCAGCATGTGTTGGGACGAAATCCAGCGATCTTTCAGCAAGAAGCTGTTCTGCGAGTCACTCCAAAGATTAGTGCCCGCAGTACAGGAAAGCGACTTGGAACCGGGCGGAGCCGGTGTGCGTGCGCAGGCCATGAGCAATGATGGGACGCTGGTCCAAGATTTTTCTTTGGTATGCAAAAATCAGGCGGTTCACGTGCTGAATGCGCCCAGTCCGGGGGCGACGGCCTCGCTGGCGATCGGCGGGGAGATTGCAAATCTGGTTGCCAAGGCCTATCCGCGCTAGTTAGCTAATAAAACTCAAATATGAAGATTCTTATCACTGGTGGTGCCGGTTACTTGGGTTCGATCATTGTGCCGACGCTTTTGGCGCAGGGGCATGAAGTGACGGTGCTGGACAATTTTTACTTTGGGCAGAACAGCCTGCTGGACTGCTGCCATTACGACACGTTCAACGTGGTGCGCGGTGATGCGCGCGAGGAATCCATTGTGAAGCCGCTGGTGGCAAAGGCCGATGTGATCATCCCGTTGGCCGCGCTGGTGGGTGTGCCGCTGTGCAACACAGACCAGATCGCGACCACGACGACGAACCAGAATGCGGTGGAGATGATCTGCAAGCTGGCGAGCAAGCAGCAATGGGTGGTGATGCCGGTGACGAACAGCGGTTATGGTATCGGCGAGAAGGGCAAGCATTGCACGGAAGATTCTCCGCTGCGCCCGCTCTCGACGTATGGCGTGACGAAGGTGAAGGCGGAAGAAGCCGTGCTCTCTCGCGAGAATAGCATCAGCTTCCGTCTCGCGACGGTGTTCGGTGCCGCGCCCCGCATGCGCCTTGACCTGCTGGTGAATGATTTCGTGTATCGCGCAGTGCATGATCGCGCCGTGGTAATCTTCGAAGGTCACTTCAAGCGCAACTATATCCACATCCGTGACGTGGCGAAGGCGTTCACGCATGGCCTGGCGAATTTCGAATCGATGAAGGGCAAGGCGTATAACGTCGGTCTGGATGACGCGAATCTCTCGAAGCTCGAGCTGTGCGCGGTGATCCAGAAGCATTTGCCGAAGTTCGTGTATATCGAAGCGCCGATCGGTGAGGACCCGGACAAGCGCGATTACATCGTGTCGAACGCGCGCATCGCGGCGACGGGTTACAAGCCCGACTGGAATTTGGACCGGGGCATCGTGGAATTAATCAAGACGTACACCATCATCCGAAACACGATCTACTCGAACGTGTAAGGGACAAGGAAGCGCGTGGGGTTGGAAGCATCAGAGATCGCGGCGGTGGTTCTGGCGGGGGGATTTGGCACGCGCATCCGGCATCTGCTGGCGGACCTGCCAAAGCCGATGGCGCCAGTGGCGGACAAACCCTTCGTGGAATGGGTGGTCCGCTATCTGAAGCGGCAGGGCATCACGCGCATCGGCCTCTCCACTGGCTATCTGGGCGATACCATCGAGGCACATTTTGCGACGAAGCCGGTGAGCGGTGTGGAGACGAAATGCGTGCGGGAGACGGACCCGCTGGGGACCGCGGGCGGTTTTTGGCAAACCGCGCAAGGCACCCGTTGGACGCCCAAGGCGTGGCTGGTGCTGAATGGAGATTCGCTCGCATTGGCGGAGTTGGCTCCGCTGTGGAGCAGTGTCGGTGAGGGAGATGCGGGAGGTTTGCTAGGCCTGCACATGGAAGATGCAGCGCGCTATGGCACACTCAAAACGAACCTACAGAAACAACTCGTGAGCTTTGAGGAGAAACGGCCCGGAGCGGGTTTGATTAATGCGGGCGTGTATCTGCTGCGGCATGAGTTGCTGGCAGATTTTCCATCGGAACGACCTTTGAGCTTCGAGCGTGATGTGTTTGGCGGTTTGTTGAAAGAAGGGAAGAGCTTGCGCGTGGTGGAGGCGGAGTGTGAATTCCTCGATATCGGCACGCCAGAGACGTTGCCGCAGGCGACGGAGTTTGTGCGGCAAAACGAGAGGTGGTTCGCATGAGCACCTCGGGCTTGCCTCAGACCCCGGACTCCGCGCACTCTGGCGATATGACCACCGTGGCCCAAGAGATGTTCGCGCCGCGTCCGCTGAGTGCCATCACGCGGCAGCGGTTTGGTGTGGGGGTGATTGTGGAAGATGCGCAAGGGCGTATCTTGTTGGAGCGGCGGCAGGATTGCGGGATGTGGGGTTTATGTGGTGGGGCGCTGGATCTTGGAGAATCTTTTGAAGCCGCAGCTATCCGCGAAGTGAAAGAAGAGACGGGGCTGGATGTGGTAGTCATCCGGCTGCAAGGAATCTATTCGGGGCCGCAGCATCGGATCGTATATTTTGCCGATAATGGTGACGTGACGCAAAAGCTGGATGCGGTGTTGGTGGTGCGGGTCAAAGGCGGCACGCTGCTCAAGAGCCATGAGAGCGAGACGCTGGAATTTTTTACGCGAGAGAATTTGCCGCCGTGGGAACAGATGGTGCCGCCGGTTTGGGAACCCTTGAAAGACTATCTGGCCAATAAAACCGGAGTGATTGCCTAGCCTATGATCATCAGCCGCACACCTTTTCGCATCTCGTTCTTCGGCGGTGGCACGGATTATCCCCTTTGGTATCGCCAGCACGGCGGCGCGGTCATGGGCGCGACGATCAACAAGTATTGCTACCTGACGGTGCGTTATCTGCCGCCGTTTTTTGAACACCGCATCCGTGTCGTCTATTCGAAGATCGAAGATTGCAAGACCCTGGACGAAATCGTGCATCCCTCCGCGCGCGAGGTGTTGCGCTATCTGGAATTGCATCGCGGTGTGGAGATCCATCATGACGGTGATTTGCCGGGACGCAGTGGCATGGGTTCCAGCTCGGCTTTCACGGTGGGCTTGCTGCATGCGCTGTATGCCTTGAAGGGCCGGATGGTGGGCAAGAAGCAACTGGCCGAGGAGAGTATCAAAATCGAACAGGAGATTTTGAAGGAGACGGTGGGCTCGCAAGACCAGGTGGCGGCGGCTTACGGTGGGTTCAACCAGATTTCATTTAGCAAGAATGACGAGTTCTCCGTGCGCCCCGTGACCTTGGCTACGGAACGGTTGCAGGAGTTGAACAAGCATCTGCTGCTCTTTTACACAGGCATCAAGCGCACGGCGTCCAGCGTGGCGTCCTCCTATGTCACGGACATGGGGAAGAAGACCGCGGTGCTGCATCGCATGCGCGAGATGGTGGATGAGAGCGCGGGTATCCTGAGCGGGAAGGGGGACTTGGACCCGTTCGGCAATCTTTTGCATGAGGCTTGGCAGGCGAAACGCAGCTTGGGTGATAAAATTTCCAACGACCGCGTGGACCAAGTGTATATCGAGGCGCGGGAAGCGGGGGCCTTGGGCGGCAAGCTCTTAGGGGCTGGCGGAGGCGGGTTCCTGCTGCTCTGTGCGCCGCCAGAGACACCTGCCAAAATCCGGGAGAAGCTCTGCCGGCTCATCCATGTGCCATTCGAGGTCGAGTTCTCGGGCAGCCAGATCATTTTCTTCGATCCGCAAGAGGACTTTTCCGAGCAGGAGAAGCATCGCTCGAGCCAGCAGATTGATGCGTTCGAGGAATTGACCTAACGGAGGGGGGCAGTTACGTTCACCGGACCGTTTTTACGCGGCCAATTGTGAGATTGGCAGGCAAATTGCACTCTTTTGCGTGCGACATAGACAGGTTGTTGATGATTACGAAGCTGACGGCTGAAGAATTGGTCCAGTTTGAGACTGAGATCGCGAATACCTTCAATCAAGGTAAGATACGCGCTCCCATCCACTTATACTCGGGGAACGAGGAGAAAATGATCGAGATTTTCCGCGATGTGAAAGCGGATGACTGGGTCATGTGCTCCTGGCGCAGCCACTACCAATGCCTGCTCAAAGGTGTGCCGCCCGAGAAGGTGCGCGCGGAGATTCTTGCGGGTCATTCAATCACCTTGTGCTTTCCCGAGCAGCGGATCGTGTCCTCAGCCATCGTTGGCGGCATCATTCCCATCGCGGTCGGTGCGGCCATGGGCATCAAACGTCAGGGCGGCACGAACATGGTGCATTGCTTTATGGGCGAGATGACGGCGGAGACGGGTATCGCTCATGAATCTATCAAGTATTCGATCAACCACCAGTTGCCCATCCGCTTCATCGTGGAAGATAACGGCAAGTCGGTCTGCACGGACACTCGTGAGGCGTGGAATCAACCAGTGTTGAGCCACGAGACGCCGTCGCATCCGTCCATCATCTCTTACAAATATCAAACGAAGTATCCGCATGCCGGTGCCGGAATGCGCGTGCAATTTTAAGCAAGCAGAGCATGAAATATTTTGACGAACTGAGCCGGTCGATGGAGATGCTGGGACGCGATCCCCGCACGATCTTCATGGGCCAAGCGGTGGCTTGCGCGGGAACGGGCATGACGAACACGCTCAAGAACGTGCCGCGTGAGAAACTTTTGGAACTGCCGGTAGCCGAGGAAATG
>JAJNBN010000071.1 GCA_021156225.1 Verrucomicrobiota bacterium
TATCTGGCGCACTTCCGCCGAACCCACGACCACGTCCTTGACGAGCGGGTCGAGCAGGCCGGCCATCGCGTCCTTCATCTGGTCGATGAGTTCGTAGATGATGGAGTAAAGCTTGATCTGGATGCCCTCGCGCTTGGCCACGTCCGAGACACCGTTGTCGATGCGGGTATGGAAACCGAGGATGATAGCCTTCGAAGCCGAGCACAAAAGCACATCGGATTCCGTGACGGTACCGACGGCGTAATGCAGGATCTCGAGCGAAACCTTGTCGGACTCGATCTTGTTGAGCGCATCGACGATGGCTTCGACCGAACCTTGCGTATCGGCCTTGACGACCACCTTGAGCACCTTGGCCGAGCTTTCGGCCAGCGTGGAGAAAAGATTCTCCAAGCTGATCTTGGGACGGCTTTCCTGAGCGGCTTCATCGCGTGTGGCTTGGATACGTTTGCCGGCCTCTTCACGGGCCTGCTTCTCGTTCTCCAGCACCACGAATTCCGCACCGGCATCCGGCACACCGTTCAGACCCAGCACCTTGACGGCGTGGGAAGGACCGGCGGCTTGCATGCGCTTCTCGTCTTCATTGATGAGTGCGCGCACCTTGCCGTAGTTCTCACCGCACAGGATGACATCGCCCACCTTGAGCGTGCCCTTGCGGACCAGCACCGTGGCGGTAGGTCCGCCCGGCTGCATTCCGGACTCGATGACGTTACCCTTGGCCTTGCGGTCCGGGTTCGCCTTGAGTTCGAGCAAGTCAGCTTGCAGGAGAATCATCTCCAGCAGCTTGTCGATGCCCAAGCGGGTAAGGCCGGAGCAATCCACATAAATCGTCTCACCACCCCAATCATCCGGAACCAGGCCTTTTTCCTGCAACTGCTGGCGCACCTTCAAGGGGTTCGCGTTCGGATGGTCACACTTGTTGACCGCCACGATGATCTTCACGTTCGCCGCTTGCGCATGGCTTAGCGCTTCGAGCGTCTGCGGCATCACGCCGTCATTCGCTGCGACCACGAGCACCACGATGTCCGTGACGTTCGCACCGCGCGCACGCATGGCACTGAACGCCGCGTGACCGGGGGTGTCGAGGAAAGTAATCTGTTGAATCTCGCCTTTGCGTTCCGGATGCGGGAAAGCGATCGTGTAAGCACCGATGTGCTGGGTGATGCCACCGGCTTCACCGGCCACCACATTCGCCTTGCGGATGCTGTCCAGCAACGTCGTCTTGCCATGGTCAACGTGACCCATGATCGTGACCACGGGCGGACGCGGCTTGAGCTGTTCCGGTTTGTCGTCTTCATCGTCCTCGATCTTCTTGATCGGGGCATGCACGACACCACCACCACGTTCGCGCTTCTCCAGCTCGAACTTCACGCCGTGCTTCGCGCACAGACGCTTGGCCACATCTTCCTCGATGGCTTGGTTGACGTTCGCGAAAACGCCCTGCTCCATCAGGTCGGCGATCAATTGGAACGGCTTGCGCTTGAGCTGCTCGGCCAGTTCACGGACGACCACCGGCGCCTTCATCATGATGACCGGCGCATTGCTCGGCAGCACGGGACCCGTCGGCTTCGGCGGTGCGGCCGGAGCGGGCGGACGTTGCTGCGGCTGCTGACCGCGTCCGTATTGATTCTGCTGATAGCCACCGCCACCCTGGCGATTGCCAAAACGGGGATCAGGACCGCGGCCCTGTTGTCCGCCCTGCTGACCCGGACGATTCTGCTGCTGACCGGGGCGCTGCTGGCCGAACTGGCCGGGGCGGTTCTGCTGGCCTTGCGGCGCGCTACCACGATCACCCGGGCGCGCACCTTGCGGTGCAGCCGGAGGCGGAGTCGGCGGCGTGGCCTTCTTGGGCAAATTGATGAAACCGATCTTCTCGCCGAGCTTCGGTCCGGTTTCGACGGGCTTGGCCGGAGGCGGCACGGGAGCCGGAGCTGCGGGCGCAGCAGGCGCATTCGTGGGCGCTGCATCTGCGGGCGGAACTTCGGCCCGCGGAGCTTCGGATGTCGGTGCCGGGGCGATTTCTTCCGGGGCGGGTTCGTACGGCGCTTCCGCAGGCGATTCGCTTACTGGCTCTTCGGCGACCGGCTCGGGCTGCGGTTCCGGTTCTGGTTCCGGCGGCGGTGGCGGCGCGGAGATGATCCGGATCGGCTCGGCTTCCGGTGCGGGCGTCGGTGTGGCGGATGGCGGCACGGCGCTGCCACCCATCTGCTCCTCCAGGTACTCCGCGGTGATCTTGTCGAGGGAACTGGACGCTACTCGCGCCTCGTTTATGCCGAGTTCTTTGGCCTTGGCAAGGACGTCCTTGCTCTCGAGTCCCAACTTCTTCGCAATATCGTAAATACGAACCGGCATATAAATTTTTCTCTAATCTCCGCCGCTACTCTCGTCGTCTTCATCGGCACCTCGGCCATCGGAGGATGGCCGTTGTCATATTAAGCTTTTTCGCCATCGCCCAACAGGCGGCGGCGCAATGATTCGGATTGCACAGCGTCAAAAATCGACTGTGCACGGTCCGCGAGGGCGGGAATCTCCTGCAGATCGGTGAGTTCCGCCTGCATCAATGCATCCAGACCGAGGAAGCCTTGATGCACCAGCAGATCGGCGTCCGCCGCGCTGATTCCCGGGATGGCCGCCACTTCTTTCACCGCCAGGGCTACCTTCTGTTCAAAACCGACTGTTGTGATCTGTTCCTGCTGGATGTCCACGTGCCAGCCCGTCAGCTTTGAGGTCAGACGGGCGTTCTGGCCGCGCTTGCCGATGGCGAGGGACAACTGGTCCTCGCTCACCAGGATGCGCACGCGGCGGCTCTGTTCATCCACTTCAAAGTTCTTCAACTGGGCCGGGGCCAGCGCGTTCGTGATGAACGTGCGGACATTGGAATCCCACTTGATGATGTCCACCTTCTCGTTGTTGAGTTCGCGGACGATATTCTTCACGCGCTGGCCGCGCAGACCGACGCAGGCGCCGACCGGATCCACTTTGGAATCACGGGAGTAAACGGCCAGCTTCGTGCGGAAGCCGGGTTCACGCGCCACGGACTTGATCTCCACCGTGCCATCGCTGATCTCGGACACTTCCAACTGGAACAGCTTCACCACGAATTGTGGGTCGGCGCGGGACAAAATGATTTCCGGACCGTGGTTGGTATGTTCCACGGCCTTGACGAAGCAACGGATGCGCTCGCCGATCTGGTATTCCTCGATCGGCACGCGTTCGCGGTTCGGCATCAAAGCCTCGTAACGGCCCAAGTCCACAATCACGTCCGAACGCTCGAACCGGCGGACGACACCACTCACGATGTCGCCTGTGCGGTCCTTGAACTCGGCGTAGATCAAATCTTTCTCGGCCCGGCGAACCTGCTGCAGCAAGGCTTGCTTGGCGTATTGCGCGGCGATGCGACCGAAACCCGTGGGGGTCACTTCGACTTCCAACTCTTCGCCGATGGCAGCATTTGGATTGATCCGGCGGGCATCGATCAGGGAGATCTGGTCATGTTTGGAGATGACCTTGTCCGATACGATCAAACGCGCAAAGGCTTGGATATCACCAGTTTTCGGATTGATGATACAACGCAGCTCACGCGCTGGTCCCACGGCTTTCTTGGCCGCAGACACCAACGCTTCTTCCACCGCAGTCACCAGAGTCTGCTTGCTAATGCCCTTCTCTTTTTCCCAAAACTCCAGACTGGCTAAAAATTCGGCGTTCATAAGGCTGCTGTCAGTACTCTCCCCATCAGGGGAATAAAAAAGTCGGCAGAATTTATCTCCGACTTACGCTCGCTGCTGGCCGATCCAGCAATAAATCGTTTTGTATAAGGTAAAAATCGTTAAAGGGAGCGTCAAGCGTCAATTGCCCGGACGCCTGTCCACACCAAAAACGACTCTCACCTAACCAACGTGGTGGTAGTATTACCACTGCCCTCGGCCAAGACCAAGCCTAAAGCATCAAATAAGCACATCGGTAAATGGGTGCAAAAAAGAGCCACCTTACCGCCCCCGCACCCCGTCCGACCTCAACTTAAGATTGCCTTCACCGCCTTCAGCAGCACATCCGCTTCGGCGTCTGAACCGATGGTGATCCGCAGGTAATCCCGCACTTCCGGATATTTGAACCACCGCACCAAGACCTTGCGGTCACGGAGCTTACCCAACCACTGCTCGGCTGGATATTGCGGCGGCTTGGCCAAAATGAAGTTCGTCTGGCTCGGCAACACGCTGAAACCCAACCGGGTCAGTTCTTCGGTCAACCGAGTCCGGGTGGCGATGATTTTCTTAAAATTGGCCCGGTAATACGGCAGGTCGCCCAAGGTCGCCAAGCCGGCCACCTGCCCCAGCCCGTTCACATTGTAGCTGTCCCGGATCTTATCCAAGGCCGACACCACCTCTGGATGCGCGATGAAGTAACCCACCCGTTGGAAGCAAAGCGAGTATGCCTTCGAGAACGTCCGCGAAACGATCACATGCGGGTACTTGAGCGCGAGGTTCAGGGCATGTTCCATGGCGAAGTCCACGTAGGCTTCGTCCAAGACAATGATCCCCTTCTGCGCCTGACAGAGTAACTCCAGTTCCGCCACCGAGTAACCGCGTCCGCTCGGGGCATTGGGGGTAGTAACGAAGGTCAGCGCGGCACCGAACTGCCATTGCTTCCCCTTCTTCAACTCCGCCACCGTGGGAATCCCGAAGTCGGCCTTCAAGGGCACACCGTTCGTCCGGGAACCGTGGATGTCCGAAAGAACCGGGTAGAGCGAATAGCTGGGTGTGAAGTATTGCACCGTGGTCTTATCTACCGGTGCACCTGTTGCCACTGGCTCCGTGAAAGCCCGCACCGCCATGATGAGCAGTTCATCCGAGCCGTTGCCGATGATGATGTTTTCCGGCGCGCACTTATGCAGCTTGGCGAGCTTCTCACGGAGAGCTTGCGCGGTTGGATTCGGATACAGGCGCAACCGGCCATCGACGGCCGCCTTAGTCGCCGCGATGACTTTGGGCGAAGGTGGATACGGATTCTCGTTCGTGTTCAGCTTCACCAAGCCACGAATGCGCGGCTGCTCACCGGGCACATACGGGTGCAACGCATGCACCATGGGACGGATCAGCTTCGCCGGTGATTTTCCGCTTTTCGACACTTTGCCCGCGCTCACTTATTGCCCTCCAGGCGGATGCTCGCCGAGCGACCATGCGCGTCCAAGCCTTCCATCTCGGCAAACTTCAAGACCGTGGACACGGATTTCTGCAGCGCCCGCTTGTTGTATTGCACCACACTGGTGCGGCGCTGGAATTGATCCACCGTCAGACCGGCGAAGGAGAGCCCTGCCCCGCCCGTGGGCAAGGTGTGGCTCGGTCCGGCGAGGTAATCGCCCAAGACCGTCGGCGAATAACCGCCGATGAAGATGGCGCCTGCCGTGGTGACCTTCAGGCTCAACTCTTCGGCATCCTTCGTCATGATCTCGCAATGTTCGGGAGCCAGGGCATTCGCCACATCCACGGCTATATCCATGGACTTCACGAGGACGAGGTGCCCGTGATTGTGCAGGGCTTTGCCGATGAATTCATGCCGCGAAAGCTTCGGCAATTGGCGGTTGATCTCCCGCTCCACCGCGTGCAGCAGCTTGATGGAGGTGGTGACCATCCAGACTCGTTCATGTCCCGAACCATGTTCCGCTTGCGCGAGCAGATCGGCGGCGATGAAACGTGGATTCGCCGAATCATCCGCGATCACCATCACCTCGCTAGGCCCCGGCAACAGATCGATGGCCACGTGACCGAAGAGCAGGCGCTTGGCCGCGACCACGTAGGCGTTGCCCGGTCCGAAGACCTTTTGCACGTGCTTGATCGTCGGCGTGCCGTAAGCCATGGCCGCGATCGCCTGTGCTCCGCCCACGCGGTAAATCTCCGTGGCCCCGGCGTGACGCGCGGCGAAGAGCAGAGCGGGATTGATCTCGCCCTTGGCATTGCAAGGGGTGCAGACCACGATCTCCTTGCAACCGGCCACGCGGGCCAGCGTCACGGTCATAAGCGCCGTGGAAACCAAAGGAGCGGTGCCGCCGGGGATGTAAATGCCCACGCGTTGGAAGGGATCGAACTTCTCGCCCACTGTGGCGCCCTGACGATTCTTGCCCTTCCAGTTCTTCCGGAGCGATTTGCGCGCGAACATCTCGATGTTGCTGCTGGCGATATCCACCGCCTGCCGCAAGCCCTCATCCGCTTGCACGGAAGCGTTGAACAGCTCGGCCTGCCCGACGGCCAACTCCTCGATGGACAGATGCGCGCCGTTGAATTTCTCGGTGAATTCCAGCACCGCGGCGTCCCCGCGCAGATACACTCCCTCGACGATCTCGCGCGTGCGCGTCTCGATCGTCTGGTCAAACAAACTGGAATGACCGGTCAACTGCCGTAACTCATCGGCGAAATTGGTCGCTGTCAGGCGGATCACATTCATGCGGCGGGGACACTAGGGGAAGGAACGAGGGATGTCAAAAACGCTGAACGGCCATTCGCGCTCGCTCCACCATTTGCGCGTGACGCTCCCCGGCACTACTTGTTACCCTCTGCTTATGCGCAATCCGATCATCGTTGCCCTGGACGTTCCCACGGCTGAACAGGCCATCCAGCTCGCCAATGCCCTTCGCGGGGCTGTGGGCGCGCTCAAGATCGGCAGTGAACTCTTCACCGCCGCCGGTCCGTCCATCGTCAAAGAGATCAAGGCCACCGGGGCCGGTGTGTTCCTGGACCTGAAATATCACGACATCCCCAATACCGTCGCCAAGGCCGTCGCCTCCGCCACGCGCATGGGGGTGGACATGCTCACCATCCACACCTGCGGCGGCAGTGAGATGATGAAGGCCGCCGAGGAATCCGCCCAGAAAACCGCCTTGCAAGCCGGTGTGCCCGCGCCTCTCGTCCTTGGCGTGACCGTGCTCACCAGCATGGACCAGCATACGCTTTCCGAAACGGGTGTGGGTGAAGACATCGGCAAACAGGTGGAACGCCTTGCGACCCTCGCCGGTCAGAGCGGTTTGCGCGGCCTAGTCTGCTCGCCCCTCGAGATCGCGATGCTCCGCCAGATTCTTCCCCCCGAAATCCAGCTCGTCACGCCCGGCGTGCGTGGAGCCGGTCAAGACCTTGGAGATCAGAAACGGGTATTGAGTCCCAAAGAAGCCATGACAGCGGGAGCCAACTGGCTCGTCATCGGCCGCCCCATCTATCAAGCCGCCAATCCGCGTCAGGCAGCAGAAGAGATCTTGAAGAGCATCGGCGGCTAAGGCTTGGTGGTTGGATAGTCCGTGCCGTTAGGCACGAAAGATTCATAGCGGCGGCTTTAAAGCCGCCGTTACTGTTTTATTCGGAATAAGCGTCGCGTCAGCGACGCAAGATTCATCTCCTCTGCGGTCACTACGTGACCGGACTCCTCTTCACACAATACAGCGGCTTGAAAGCCGCTGCTAAGAATCTTTTGGCCCTCCGGGCCATCCTACTTCTTCAACCCCTGCAGATGTTTCTCCAATGCCGTTTTCGCCAATGACATCTGCCGTTGCAACTCCACCAAAAGGGGCGTGAAGGTTTCCACGGAGCCTTGATCCGCTTTCAGTTCGATCTTTTCCAAGACCTTGGCCAAGTGTTCCAAACCCATGGTGGCACTGGATCCACGCAAGCGATGCGAGAATCTCTTCACATCTGCCAGCACACGGGCGTCACACGCTGTCTCCAAGGCGGGCAAGGTTTTCCCGGCATCTTCCAGATAGATTTGCACGAGGTTCTCGGTCAACTCCAAATCATCCATGGTGGCCGAGTGCAAAACCTCGGGGTTGAAAACGGACAAACCGGTGGGCGATGTTTCGGTATCCCCTGTTGACGCGCGTGGATTTTGACCGGACCAGCGGTCAATCGCAGCCTTGAGGTCAACGCGCTTAACGGGTTTGCTGATGTAATCGTTCATGCCCGCCGCGAGGCACCGCTCGCGGTCACCCTGCATCGCATTCGCTGTGAGGGCGATGATATGCACAGGCTTGCGGCGGGCGATGCCGCTCCCCGTCAACGCTTCCCGGCGGCGGATCTCGCGCGTCGCCTCGAACCCGTCCATCTCCGGCATCTGACAATCCATCAAAATGACCTCATAAGGAATCGACTCCACCGCCTGCACCGCTTCCAGGCCGTTGCCCACACAGTCCGCATGGCAACCGAGTTTGTGCAATTGCCCCAAGGTGACCTTTTGATTCACCGCATTGTCCTCCACCAGCAGCAGCTTGATCTTCTTGCGTTGCTTCTGCTGGAGGTGTTCATCCTCCGTTTCGTGTGCCGTGGCCAGACGCGCCCGGACATTCACCGCATGGGTACTGACCGTCATCAAGCAATCCAATATCCGCGACTGGGTCAAAGGCTTGTGCAAGCAGCCGTCGACACCGGCCGTGAACAAGGTCTGGGCATCTGTTGACTCGGTGCCCGATTCCAGCAGGATAAGCTTCGTCCCGTCATAGGCCGATTCCTGCCGGATGATGCGGGCGAGTGCCAGACCATCGATGCCGGGCAATTTTTGATCCAATATCGCAAGTTTGAAACGTCCCTGTGAACGCGGGGTTTCGCGCAACAGCCGCAAGGCCTCCTCGGCTGTCCCCACCGCCGTCGGGTTCATCTTCCAGGCCAGCAACTGACGGCTGAGATAATCGCGATTGGTGGTGTTCTCCACGGCGACCAGCACGTTGTCTCCGGCCTGAAGAGCCGTCGTGACCGGCATCAGCTTGACGGCTGCCTGCGGCTGTTTTTCCAACTGCGCTGTGAACCAGAACGTGGATCCCTTCCCCGGCTGGCTGACCACGCCGATCTCGCCTTCCATGACCTCGACGAGCTGACGGCAGATCGCCAGTCCCAGCCCGGTGCCGCCATACTTGCGGGTGGTCGACCCATCCGCCTGGGAAAAGGCCTGAAAAAGGCGTTTCTGCGCTTCCAGAGGAATGCCGATGCCGCTGTCCTTGACTTCGAAGCGCAACAGCGCGCGGTCGGCCGTCTCGTTCACCACTTTCACATTCAGCACCACTTCGCCCTGCTCGGTGAATTTGATCGCGTTGCTGAGCAGATTGTTCAGCACCTGACGGATACGGCCCGGATCGCCACGCAGATTCACGGGTGCTTCCGGATCCAACCAGGCGAGCAACTCGATGCCTTTGGTTTGGGCGCGTTGGGCGACGATCTCCAGCGAGCCCTCCACCGTCTCCTGCAAGTTGAAATCCAACGTCTCGAACACCAGTTTGCCCGCCTCGATCTTGGAGAAATCCAGAATGTCGTTGATGATGGTCAGCAGGGATTCTGCGCTGAACTGGATGGTCTCCGCGTAGTTCCGCTGATCCAGCGTCAGCGGTGTTTCCAGGAGCAGGCCGGTCATGCCGATGACGCCGTTCATCGGCGTACGGATCTCATGGCTCATGTTCGCCAGGAACTCGCTCTTGGCCTGGTTCGCCGCATCGGCGGCATCACGCATCCGGGCGAGTTCCAGTTCGCGCAAACGGTCCGCCGTGATGTCCTGCGTGAACATCATCAGACCGCCGACCTGGCCCGTGCCATCGTACCACGGCCGCACCTCCCACCGCAGATGCTGATCGTGATCCAGCCCCGGTGGCCGCCACACATCGTCATCCGCACGCTCCACCGCCCCCGCCAGGCAGCGCCGATGGATCGCTTTCCAATTTTCATCGATATTCGGGAACACCTCGTAATGGCTGCGACCGACGACCGTCTGGCCCGTCAGCCCATAATCCACCAGCCAACGACGGCTCGCCGCGATGTATTTCATGTCACGATCAAACATCGCCACGGCTGCGGGGGCATTTTCGATGAAGGCGAACAGGCGGGCTTTTTCATCCGCCAGATTTTTCTCCGCGCGCTTGCGTTCCGTGATGTCACCGGCGATGCCCATGAAGCCGACGATCTCCTGCCGGTCATCCCGGATGGCGGTGATGGAAAGCAATGCCGGAAACGTCGATCCATCCTTGCGGACGTAAGTCCATTCATGCTCATCCGGCAAACCCCGCCGCGCCCGGGCTACAAAAACTTCAAAGCCGGGCTCGAAAGGCTGGCCGAACTCTTTCTCCAGTTCCTTCGCCCGTGCCAAAACCTCAGATTCGAGGTGGATGGCTGCGGACGTCATTTTGCCCACGACCTCTTCCGCGCGATAGCCCAGCATGCGTTCTGCCGCGCTGTTAAAGGTCAGGATCGTTCCATTCAGCGAGGCGGAG
>JAJNBN010000612.1 GCA_021156225.1 Verrucomicrobiota bacterium
AGGAATTGCGTTTCACGACGCATGGACTAGAAGCGGTTTCCTTGGGCAATGAGGCAGTGAGCAGCACCCGTATCCGCGAGACTATCCGGCAAGGGACATTGGATCTTGCCGGGCAATTGTTAGGACGCGATTACTCGTTGGCAGGAACCATCATCGCTGGCGATCAAGTCGGTCGTAAATTGGGTTTTCCCACCGCGAACCTGGATGTGCGTGGGCGGGTGACGCCGCCGAATGGCGTCTATGCGGCCCACGCGCATGTGAGCGGCAAGGTTTTGCGCGCCGCGGTGAACATCGGCTTGCGGCCCACATTGCGCGAGCCGAAACCCACCTTGCACGTGGAAGCGCATCTGCTGGATTTCAACGGCGATCTTTATAACCAATCTTTAGAACTGTTCTTCGTGCAAAAACTGCGGGATGAGCAGCGTTTCCCTTCCTTTGAAGCGCTGACGGCGCAGATCCAGGCCGACGTTCAGCAGGTGCGGGAATTGTTCGCCGCCTGCGAGTAAATTCTTTCGCGGTGCGAGGCGCGCGATCTTGCTCCAAGGGAGCGCTTCAAGATTTCTCGTTGATGGTGACTTCCAGGACCCGGGCCAAATCTTGTATCTTGTAGGGTTTGGAGAGCACACCGGCAAATCCGTTTTCGCGGTGATTGGCCATGATAGGATCGTTGGAGTAACCGCTGGAAACAATGGCCCTGGCGGTGGGATCGAGCTCTTTGATCAGTTTCACCGCTTCCTTGCCACCCATACCGCCGGGAATGGTGAGGTCCATGATGGAGACATCGAAGCGTTTCCCGGCAGACATCGCGTCGCGATAGCGGTTTACGGCTTCATTTCCGTTGGCGGTGGTTTCCACCTCGTAGCCGATGGCCTCGATCATGGATTTTAACAGGTCGCGGATACGCTCATCGTCATCCATCACGAGCACGCGCCCCTGGCATTTGGTCATGGGACTGAGTTCGATCTGGGTCTGGCGCAGCGGCTTGTCGGAGGCGGGGAGATAGATCTTGAACGTGGTGCCTTCGCCCACGTTGGACTGCACGGTCATCAGGCCATTGTGATTGCGCACGATCGAGTAGGAGGTCGCCAGACCTAGGCCCGTGCCCGAGGCTTTCGTCGTGAAATACGGGTCAAAAATCTTGGGCAAAATATCGGACGGTATGCCGGTTCCGGAGTCTTGCACGGACACTTGCACATAACGGCCGGCGGGAAGATGGATGCCGGAGTTGGCGTCCAAAGTGACATTTTGGCCGGACACATTGATGCGTCCGCCATTGGGCATGGCCTGGACGGCATTGATGACCAGATTGTCCATCACCTGACTGATCTGGCCTTCATCCACCTCTACAGGCCAAAGGTCCGGGGCCAGATCAAACTGGCACTGGACCTTGGAACCGTGCAACACGAAGCCGGTCGTGTCCTTGATCAGTTCGGTGATCGAGGCGGTCTGCTTGATGGGGGCGCCGCCTTTGGCGAAGGTGAGCAGTTGCAACGTCAGGTCACGGGCGCGCAGGCTGGCTTTCTCCGCTTCATCCAGGCGGTTTTGTGCCGGGCTCCCGGCGGAAGTCTGCATCTTGGCGATGGAGATATTGCCGATGATGACGGTGAGGATGTTGTTGAAATCATGGGCGATGCCGCCCGCGAGGATGCCCAAGGACTCCAGTTTGCTGGTGCGCAGCAGTTCTTCCGCGGTGCGGGCCTCATCGGTGACATCACGGAAGACGAGCACGCTGCCGAGCAGGCGGCTGTCGCCACCATAAATCGGACTGCATGAAAAAGAGATGCGGCGTTCGGTAGGAACCCCCACGAGCAACGCCTGCTGGCTGTGCAATTCTACCTGACCATTGGCCCGGAGGATTTTGGTGACCGGACTTTCGAGCATTTCACCGGACTTGAGATGCTGCAGTTTGAGCCAGCGGGAGAGGGGTTGGCCGAGGACGTCACCCTGATGGCAGCCGAGCATGTACTCGGCCACGCGGTTGAGGAGCACGATATTCTCCGCCGTGTCCGTGGCAATCACGCCTTCACCGATGGAGCGCATGGTAACGGAGAGGAGTTCTTTTTCCTCCTCCAGCGCATCGGCCACGTGACGTTGCTCGGTGACGTCCATCGCCAGCGTGATGACGCTAATGACCTTGCCATCGCGGTCCGTCACCGGCGTGTTATACCAGTCACAAATGATGATCCGGCCGTCTTTGGTGCAGTTCTCATTGGTGCTGCGCTGGCCATGCCGATTGGCGACCAGGAGGCTTTGCCAGATCTCGTTGACGTGGCGACGGGCGGATTCTGGAACAATCAATTCCGAAGCATGGCGTCCCAAGGCTTCCTGCGCGGTGTAGCCGAAGGTTTTTTCCGCGCCGGGATTCCAGTCCAGCGCATGGAATCCCAGATCCCACTCGATCACGGCCAGGGGAGTCTGTTCAAAATGCAATTTGAGCTTTTGCTCAGAACGGTGACGGGCTTCCTCCGATTTCTTGCGTTCCGAGATATCCATCATGGAACCGATCATGCGGATGACGTTGCCTTTTTCATCGCGGAGGATGTAGCCGCGATCAATGACGGTGGCATACTCGTTGTCGCCGCGACGGAAGCGATATTCGTCCGCCCAGAATTCGCCACCTTTTTTCAAGGCAGATTCCAGCCCGCGCACCACCCGGACGCGGTCCAGGGGGTGAACCTTTTCTTCCCACCAGGTAAGCGTCGGTTCGATCTTATCAGGGCCGTAATTGAAGCTCAGCGACATGGCTTCAT
>JAJNBN010000613.1 GCA_021156225.1 Verrucomicrobiota bacterium
AAGGACATCATCGCCGAGCACGCTCTCAATCCGCTGGAGACGCTTTTCATCGGAGACATGCAACATGATGTAGAGACAGCCAGACATGGCGGGGTGTGGGCTTGCGCGGTCCTCACGGGGTTCAACCGGTTGGGCCAATTGCGCGAGAGCAAGCCAGACATGATCGTGGAGCATCTGGGCGAATTGCAAGGTTTGTTGCGGCGGAACGCTCTGACGTTCGCGGGCGGGGCGGAGCAAAAAGGGCTGAGCTTGATGCCGATCGCCACTGTCGGAGCGTTGATTTTTAACGAACAGGATGAGGTTTTGATGGTGCGCACCCACAAGTGGTCCGGCCTTTGGGGCATCCCCGGCGGCAAGATCAAATGGGGTGAGACTTCAGAGGATGCCTTGCGACGGGAGTTGCTGGAGGAAACAAATCTGACGGTGGAAGATGTCCAATTTTTGCTGGTACAGGACTGTATTCATTCCGATGAATTCTACCGGGATGCCCAGGAAGAATACCGTTGGGTAACATTAGCGGAGGCCATGAAACTTCCCCTGAACCAGCCGACGGTAACTTTTTTGAAAAAAGTGCAAAACTTTTGAGTTATGGCAGTGTTTGCATCGTCGGGCAATAATCCATTTTACGTCCTTTATCGCTGAGGTTTAGCACATGGACATCATTACTATCTCGGACTTGGTTGTATTCTATCACGTAGGCGTTCCTGACGAAGAACGCGCCAAAGCGCAGCGATTGTTGCTCACCGTGGAAATGGAAACTGACTTCACCGCCAGCGCGGCCACGGATGAAATCGAAAAGACAGTAGACTATTATTCAGTGTCCCGCCGTCTGTTGAAGATGGGTGAGGGCAGGAATTGGAAGCTGATCGAAGCACTGGCCGTGGAGATGGCAGATTCGCTCTTGCGGGAATACCCGATCAAGGCGGTGACGGTGGAGGTGAAGAAGTTTGTGCTGCCCGAAACCCGTTATGTCTCGGTGAAAACCCGGCGCACGCAGGCATAACCGCCGGTCACTTGCTTCGCGGCCAAAGCTGGCTCAATTTCTGTTTGATCTGTTCGGTGGTCGCTTTGGAGGCTTTCATTTGGGAGGCTACTCCGGTGGAGGTGGCAGTCGCGGCCGAGGTCCCGCCGACCAGGTAGCTCTTGCCATTGAAAACCACGATGGATGATCCGGGAGCTACGATGTCCACAAATTCGCCATAGTTTGCGTAGGAAGCGATATCTCCATTGCGATTCGCGGCGGTCACGGCGATGACCTGGCTATAGGCGGCTGGGTAGGTGGGCGAGTCCGTGGGCTCATTACCGGCCGCTCCCAAGAACAGCACGCCTTGGGCGGAACTGTTGGCGATCAGCGTTTCCAGATAACCGGCGGTGACCGGGCTGCCCAAGCTCATGTTGATCACATTGGCGCCATTCTTGACGGCCAGATAAATCCCGTTCGCCAAGTCGAAAGTGGAGCTATTGTCCCGGGTGCCGAAGACATCTACCGGGAGAATCTTCGTGGAGTTACTGCCTTCAGCGACCAAGGCCATGGCCCGCAGAATCGTCTCCGCCATGCTGGTTCCGTGAAGGGGAGACTTGGTGTCGGTATTGGGATCGCCCGCAGCATAAATCGCCTTCAAGAGGAAGTCATTCATGTTCCCGCTGAGGGGCTGCACGGCGGTATCAATCAAACCGATGACTACCCCATTACCCGTGCTGGCGGCGGTCGGGTTGAGGGAAAACGGCAACGGTGAGGCCGAGGCGCTGCCTGCGATGATCGGAGAATCAGGCTTCGCCACGGTGTAGTTATATTCCACGCCCTTCACCTCAGGAAAATTGGTCAGTTGTGATTTGGCAAAATCGGCTTTCTCGCCATCCTCGAAACGCAAGCGATACAATCCAAGTTCCGGTACGGATCCGACCACTTTGGCCCCATAACGGGCGGCGAGTGCTTCCACATTGGTTCCCGGTTTCACGGAAATGACCAGTTCGTTGGCTATTCTCGCGATCTCCATGGCGGTTTCTTCGTCACTGATCGCCTTGACGGCCTGGGTGGCATTGCCCGCGTTGGTGCGGAAAACGAGCAGCTTGGGTTTGGAATCGGGCTCGCGGACAACGGCGTAGTTCACGGCTCCCAGCAGGCGGCTAAGTGCCTCGCGTGAGGTCTGATCCTCGAATTTGGCCGAGACGATGACGTCGGTGCCCGGTTCGACCAAAATGTCCCACTTGGTCACCTTTGCGATCTCCTTCATCAAGCGATCGAGTTTCCAGTCATCCACCGAGGCGCTGACTTTGTTCTCGGCTTCATTCCAGATCAAGGGCGGCGCAGGTTTGCTTTCGGCGGCTTTCAAAGCCGGAGCGAGCAGGACCGTAAGCAAGAACAGGATGATCAGTTGCCGCATAACAAGTTAAAAACTACTCTAGACTAAACCCCTTTGCCACCAAAAGGTTGCGCAGCTGGAGGCAGATTTTAACCGGTTCGGGCATAATCTGGAGGATGGATTTTGAAAGTCTAAGCTCTTGTTGTTTAACAGGTTGCTTGAATGATCGGCAGATTGGTAAAGGTAGTGTGTCTGACTTTCAGCTTGCGATTTGTCAACAAAAAATGTTACGAACCGGGGACAATTATATGGCAGCCATCGGCCGATTTCAAAAGGGCGACGAAATCTTTTACGCCAAAGTAGTGGACGGCGAACTCTTCCGTCTCAAGGGTGATGTCTTTGGTTCACCCTCCTATTCCAAGAAGCCTATGCCGTTCAAGGGCGTCAAAACCCTCACGCCCGTAGCACCTTCCAAGATCATCGCGGTAGGCCTGAACTACGCCGATCATGCCCGGGAATCCAACAAACCGCTGCCCAAAGAACCGCTTTTCTGGCTGAAGGCACCGACTTCGCTGATTCCTGACGGCGCGAAGGTGGAAGTCCCTTTCGCCAACCATCGCACCGATTTTGAATCGGAGCTGGCCATCGTCATCGGACGCCGCGTCCGCAACGTAACTTCCGCCGCCGCCGCACGTTACATCTTTGGTTATACCGCCGCGCAGGACATCAGCGACCGCACGATTCAGAATGCCGAGGGCGAACGCACCCGGGCCAAGTCCTTCGACACGTTCACGCCGCTGGGGCCATACGTGGAAACGAAGATCGACCCGCATGATCTGACCATCCAGCTCTTCCAGAACGGCCAGTTACGGCAGAAC
>JAJNBN010000072.1 GCA_021156225.1 Verrucomicrobiota bacterium
GATCACATTCGGGTCCTGCCGCAAAATATGGCGCAAACCCACGGCAAACGTCAGCCCGATGTCCGAACGCACCGCGATCTGGTTGATGCCCTTTAGCTCATACTCCACCGGCTCCTCAATCGTGATGATGCGCTTGTGGATCGAGTTGATCGTGTTAAGGAACGCGTAAAGGGAAGTCGATTTGCCGGCACCTGTAGGCCCGGTGACCAGCACGATGCCGTGCGGCTTGATGATGAGGTCACGGATGGCGTCATCTTCCGCCTTGGAGAAGCCCAGCTTTTCCAGGCCGATCAAAACTTTGCCACGGGAGAGCAAGCGGAGGGAAACGCTCTCGCCATAGACCGTCGGCACGGTGGAAACACGGATGTCAATCTCCTCGCCTTTGATGCGGACGTTGATACGACCGTCTTGCGGCAGACGTTTCTCGGAGATGTTCATCCCCGACATCACCTTGATACGCGAGATGATCGCCGCCTGATACTGCTTCAACTGCGGAGGCATCGGCGTCTGGTGCAGGATGCCGTCAATGCGGTAACGGATGCGCAGCTCGTCCTCGTTCGGTTCAAAATGGATGTCCGTGGCGCGGGTCTTGTGCGCTTCCCAGACGATCTGGTTCACGAATTTGATGATGGAAGCTTCCTGATCGCCCTCGGTGATCTCCTTGTCACTGATCGCATCGATCTCCAGCGAATCATCCTTGGCCATCTCATCCAAGGTCTCGGCACCGACGCCGTAATACTTCTTCAATGACTTCTCGATCTCTTCCCGGGGCGCGAGGGCGAAGGTGACGGGGCAGCCGGCATCGAATTGCACGGCACTCAACATTCCCGCGTCAAAAGGATCGCTGACGGCGATCTGCAATTTGCCGTCCGTAAAAGCCGTGGGCAGGATGTTATACTGGAAAGCGACCTTCGTGGAGATGCGGGCGCGGGCCTCGGTGGGGACATCGATCTTCCTTAGATCAACGAATTCCCAGCCCAAGGCATGGGCGAGCTTTTGCAGAAACTGATCCTGGCTCATGCCCCCTTCGCGGCAGAAAAAAGCCAGCAGTCCCTCTTGGGAACCGTTCTCTGCTGAGATACGCCACGCCTTGCGCCACTCCTCGAATTGGTCGGGAGTCGCCAGCGCCGCCTCAGCGAGTACCGACTTGATAGACCTAAATGCCATGTCTGCTACGTGTTAACTGTAAATCGTGTAACACGGAAAGCTAAGGAAAGTTGCGCCAAGGGTCAAAGGATTTGCAGGAAACATCATCAACTACATTACTTGCGTTAAACTTCTGGCAGAATACGACAAAGAGAAGCGGGCCTAATGCATGCGAAAAAGATTTACTCAAACCGCCCTTCCCGCCTTCACTGGCCGCCAAGTCATGAAGCGTCTGGCCACCATCACCGTCATCGGCAAGGATAAAACGGGCGTCATCGCCCGGATCACGAACTATCTTTTCTTGCAGGGTGCAAACATCGAAGCCTTGGAAGAGCAGGTCACCCGCGGCCAGTTCAGCATGACGATCAATGCTTCCTGGCCGGAAGAGAAGCTGGTCGCCGCCCAGGTCCAGGTAGGCTTGGCCGCCTTGGGCAAGGAGCTGGGGATGGAAGTAAGCCTGCGCTTCACCAAACCGCATACCCGCCAGCGGATGGCCATTTTCGTCACCAAGGAACCGCGCTGTCTCGAAACCCTGCTCGCGGCGGCCAAGGCCGGCAAACTCCGGCAGGCAGAACCGGTGCTGGTGCTGGGCAATCATCGCGATCTCGAACCGCTGGCCAAGAAAGCCGGGCTGCCCTTCATCCATCTGCCTTGGGAGGACCGGGCGCAAGCGGAAGCCAAAGCACTGGACATCCTAACCGAGCACGAGATCGATTTCGTGGTGCTGGCGCGGTTCATGAAGATCCTCTCGCCGAACTTCGTGTGGCGCTACAAGAACAAGATCATCAACATCCATCCATCCCTCTTACCCAGCTTCCCCGGGCCGCAAGCGTATCGCCAAGCCTATGAGCACGGGGTGAAGATCATCGGCGTAACCGCCCATTTTGTGAGCATGCACTTGGATGAAGGCCCGATCATCGCCCAAAGCGCCTTCACCGTGAAACCGGATTCCGCCCTGAAAGACATCATGGATCAGGGGCAAAAATTGGAAGCGAAAACCCTGCTCAAAGGCGTGCAGCTCTACCTGACCAAGCAGCTCGATGTGCATTGGGGCAAGGTGAAGTGGGTGTGAGGGGCGGTTGGTTACGAGTTTGGAGTTTCTGGTTTCGAGTTGGTTGAAACGCTCGCCCGCCATTCCAACTAGAAACCCAAAACAAGAAACCCGAAACTTTTAGACGACAGGTTTCTTCCAGATCGGCACCACCCGCTTCATCTCCTCGATAATCCATTGGCACGCGGCGAATGCTTCACCTCTATGTGGTGAAATGACTTCGATCCACAGCGACGCTTCATTCACCGCCACTACGCCCGTACGGTGAATCAATCGAACTGATTCAATCGGCCAGCGCTTTTCCACCTCATCGAAAATCTTGCCGAACTGGTGCCTCGCCATGACCTCGAAAGCCTCATAATCAATGGCCCGGATCGTCTCTTTCCCCTCCGCCGCGCGTACCACACCCGCAAAATAGATCGCCGCCCCCATGCCATGGGACATCGTACGGCTGGCAACCAGCTTCGCTTCATCAATCGGTTCTGTGGTGATGGTCAGTTCGCGTTTCATTTTATTAGGAGGCCGAACTTCGGCTCAGCCGCCCTGCACCGGCGGAAACAGGCTCACCTCATCCCCCGCTTTCAGCACATAACTGCGCCCCTGATACTCCACCCCCACGGCGATCAGCGTAGAATGATTCATCGCGCTGAGCTTAGGAAATCTCGCGATTAGCTCCACGTAAAGTTGCTCAAGGGTGCTGCCCTCCGCCAGATCCACGACCGTCTCGGCGCAACCAGTTAGCTCCTTGAAGTAGGAATAAAAATGAACCTTGGTCGTCATGACTTCACCACTTCATCATAAATCTTCGGCTTCAAGATACCGATGAACGGCAGGTTCCGATACCGTTCCGCGAAATCCAATCCGTAACCCACCACAAACGCATCCGGAATCTCAAAGCCTACATAATCCGCCACCACGTTTTCTTCCCGGCGCGCCGATTTGCTTAGCAATACGCAGATTTTCAGGCTGCGCGGCTTGAGCTTCTTCAGCTTCTTCGTCACCAGCGAAAGCGTCTTGCCCGTGTCGAGAATATCATCTACCAGCAACACATCGCGGGCCTTCACATCCAATTTCAGCTCCTTCGTGAAAACCAATTTGCCGGATTTCGTGCCCTTGCCGTAACTGGATACGCCCATGAAATCCAAACGCAACGGCAGATCCAGATACCGCACCAGATCCGCAAGGAACATCACTGTGCCGTTCAGCAACGCCACGACCACCAGATCCTTCCCCGCGTAATGCTGCTCGATCTCCCAGGCCATGCCCTTCACCCGTTGCAAGATTTCGCGCTCGGAATAAAGCACCGCCGCCATGTCCATCAACGCATGGTGCTCCTGCTTCACCCGCGCCAGCTTGGTGCGCGGCGCGCGTTTTTTAGATTTCAGTTTGCTGCTCACGTCGTGGGAAACGAAACACTGGAACACCCGCTCACGCCAGCAGATTGTCTCTGCTCACTCCGCTTTCTTCACCCCCGCCGCCTGCCGGATCACCGCCGCGAGCCAGCCCGCATGCTCACCATCCGGCACACTGCTGCCGAGCGTGATGTCACGGCCGGAGATCAGCCGCAATTGCACATCGTAATAGATCTTGTTGCCTGACTGCATCCCGTTCTTCAAAACGACATCAGCGATCTCCGCCGCCGCATAACGGCTCTCCTTGCTGTAGAAGACCCAGCTATCCTTCAAGCGCACTCCGCTTGCATCCGCCTCCACGCGGCTGGAGTGAAACAACATGTTGAAGCAGCACAACAAGAGCAGACACGTGAAGAATCCAAAGACGATCGGGAACAGAATGGGTGCTTTCTTGACGACCGTAAGCACCACCGCACCACCGAAAACGGTCGTGAAGAAAAACAGGAACAAGATCGCTCCCACATTCCGCGCGGCGGCAAAGGTCACCACGCTTCCCCCCGCCGGCAATGATTGCACCTGAATGCGCGCACCCGCTGGCGGCGTGTAATTCTCCACCGGCTTGTCCCAACGCGGCGTAGGGTCCAATACTTCATCCGCCGTGGCTGCGGGTGATTCCGCTGTGCGGAACACCGGCAGTTCAAACGTCTCGTTCAGGTCCACACCGCGCACATCGGCCTCCACGTTCAGTCGCCATAGGATGGCCGGATTCTCCGTTTCCCGGGAAGCTTCCGGGGCAGAGGATGGTATTGTGAATTGCACCGGAATACCGGTCTTGTCCTGCTGATGAGCCAGCAGATCCTGCGTGATGGTCGCGCTGTCCTGCCACACCACCGTCTCGTGGGTTTTCCGGTTCTTTCCAGAGCCGGTGGTCAATTTTCTCACGCACGACACCCGCACCTTGAATCCGCTCGTCGCTTTCACTTTCGCGGGGATCTCCACCATACCCGCCAACTGCCCGCCGATGACGCAGGGCGTGTTCAGCAGCTTGAAGACGGGCTGGCCATACTTGCGCCGTTGCAATGTGCTGTAGATCGCCCCGGCCAGCAGCCCGAAACCGATCAGCGGAAAAATCAAAGCCACCAGAATCCCCTTATTACCTTTCGCCAACTCCTGCGGCAGCGCGAAGAACACCGTGGAAGAGATCAGGTTCCAGAAGATGGCGAAGCCCCAGAGCGCGATCGCCCCGGATTTCCCCTGCGAATCCACCCTCCCTTGGGCCCAATCTTCCCGCCACCGCCACGGCTCATTCGGATGCGCCACCTTGCGTTTATTGCGCTCCCGCTCCACCCGTATCCCGTAAACGGCCCCGATCATCAGGCCAAAGCCCACCAGCGTGAAGAGCGTTCCCATCAAGCCCAGCATGGCTGCCTCACCCTGCTTGCCCGACTGGAACATCTTGATCCCCTGAAACAGCGCGATGAGGCCCGCCCCGGCAAACGGTAGCCCGAATAGAATCAGGCAACCCATGCCCACCGCCGAGCCGGCGCTATTCACCGCGGCATTCTTTTGGCCCTCAGCTTTCACGCCTCGGAGATTGTCAGAAATACCTCCGGAGACCCACTAGAACTTTTGTCTCCAATTGGAATCTGGGCGGGATCGCTTCACGGACTTAAAGCGCAGGGTGGCCATTCAATGCGTTCCATCATCCCGCTTGCAAAGCCGTCGATAAATGATACTGAGTCTCAGTAAGCTTTGGCTTAATTCGCTCTAGTGATGGCAAAAACGGATACAGGCAGTAATGAGAACGTTCCCAAACCGGGGACGGCTGCCGTCTTTGCCGAGGCCGGAGCGTGGCGTCCAGTGGGTTCGGGTTGGCAGCCTCTATTCGGCAGTTTTCAGGGCTTGGGCTTCAGCGTGGAGTGGCATGATTTCCACGCCAAACAGGAGCTCGACTGGTCCGCCAGCTTCCATCCGGATTGCGTGGAGCTGTGTCTGAACTTGAGTGGCGAAGGCTTCGTGGAAGGCGGCGGTCAACGGGCAGACATCGCCCCTTTGAGTGTGGCTTTTTACCGTCAAGGTGAGCAGCGGCTCGTCGGGCGTCGCCTCGCCGGTCAGCAGCACCAGTTTCTTACGATCGAATTTTCCCGCACGTTCCTGCACACGCATCTGGATGCCTTGGGGAAAAAATTGCATCCCTTGGTGCGCGCCTTCGTGGATAAGAAGCCTACACCCATGGGGCCGGCCATTCCCCAACGCCTCACTGCCGCGCAACAGCAACTGGTGGATGTCTTGCGTCAGCCACCGGTCTTTGCTGCCGCGCAACCGCTCTGGTATCAATGCAAAGTATTGGAGATGGCGCTCACCTTCTTCATGCAAGTGGCGGAGGAAGCGGAACAGCCCGCCTCCCGCCAGAGCCGCAATGCGCAGGAGCGCGTGGAACAGGTGATGTTCCTCATGCGCCAGGATCTGTGCGAGCCGCCTTCGTTGGAGGAACTCGGCAAAAAAATCGGCTGCAGCCCGTTTTATCTGAGCCGCACCTTCTCGCAAGTCACTGGGCAGACCATCCCGCAATTCCTGCGCCGCTTGCGCATGGAAAAAGCGGCGGAATTGCTTCAGTCCGGTGAATACAATGTGACCGAGGCCGCGATGGAAGTGGGTTACAACAGCCCCAGCCATTTCAGCCAGGCCTTTCACGAGACGTACGGGTGCTGCCCGGGGCTTTATCCGCTAGGTGCGCGGCGCAAGTAAACGGAGCGTGCCCGTCCTCGGGCACAGCAACGTCCATAAGCAAAGGGGGCTTATGCTTTGTCGAAGGCAACCGCACGGAATTCTTTTCCTGTAACCCAAGTTTTTTGCAGCCGACTGAAACATTTCACCTTGCTGTGCCCGAGACGGGCACGCTCCCTCCGCCGCAAGTAGCCGACGATTTTTGTCAACGCGGGGGCGGCGCGATTTGTTCCGGTACGTTTTCTTAGGCGCATGTATTGCGTCAATCTGATCGCCTCGGTGAACCGTGAAACCCTCAACCCCGCTCTCGTATGAACAATGATGACTCCCTGTTCCTCGCCGAAACTTTGCCACAAACTATTATGACCGCCCTGGGCGGCACGCCGAAGCGACTGCTGTTCCGCAACAATTGCGTGCAGCTTGTGCTCGTGGGTCTCAGCGCCGGGCAGGAACTCAAAGAGTTCGCTCCGGGCACTTCCTTGCTCATGGTGGTGACTTATGGCCGCGTGATGGTCCGCGCGGGCGCACGCACACACAAGCTGCTGGAGGGAGAACATTACCAGGTGTTGCCCAACGGGAATTACGAGGTGCGCGCGCTGGAGGCCACCGACCTGCTGTTCTTCATCCCGGCGCGGCAGCGGACGCAAGCGGTGCTCCCCGCACCGTTCATCCCGCAGCTTGAACCCGCGCTCGTGGCGGCTTAAACGAGCTGATTAGATTTTCATAAACTCTCTTCGCCATCACAGCGCAAGTCGCCGACAGAAAATGACAAGGCAACGGATGCGGATGAGCACTGGTTCTGTTGACATCACTCACGTGCATTGAGTGTAGACGTCACCTGGCACCTTAGGTCAGCCACCTTTACCGCTGGTATCCTCCTGCGGCGGTGCCGGGTGACGTAAGTACTCGCCAAAGCATGCGCCGGGGAGGGGGGACTTCGGAACTTCCGTGGATCAAGCACGGTTAAAACTTCACATTCCCTGAAACGATGAGGTTCCGGCCGGGTTCATTCACCCCGGAGCCATGAATGCGGTAGTCCGCATCCAGGATGTTCTCCAACGCTAACGATAGGCCGAAGTATTGGTTCATCTGCCAGCCGCCGCGCAAATGATAGATGTCGTAACCCGGGGTGCCGCCCGGAGGGATGCGTTGCGTATCCAAGCGGTCACCGGCCGAGAGGCGATGCTGTCCGGCGGCGACCGTGCTCGCCGCTTCCGCCCAGAATTTCCCGTTAGCCGCCTCCCAGCGCAAACCATAGTTCACCGTCGTGGGCATCACGCGGGAAAGAGATTCAGTCTGTTGTGCGCCACCCACGATCACCGCGGTTTCGAGCTGGCCCTCCATCCACGTAAAATTGGACCAGAGCGTCCATTCTTCGGCCAGCTTCACGCTCGCGCTGAGTTCCACGCCATGCACATAGCCCACGCCGGAATTCTCTTTCGTCACGACGGCGTTACCACCCAACACCGCTCCCGTAGGCACGCGTACGATCATGTCATCGATCATGGTGTAGAAGTAAACCGCCTCTGCCGAGAAGCGGTCGTAGCTGGTCTTCACGCCCGTCTCAAAAGAGATGTAATGCTCTGGCTTCAGGTTGAAGGCGGGGATCTCCTGTTCGGCCGTGCGGGCGATGTCAAACCGGGTCAGATCGGAAAGGTTCGGCGCGCGGAAGCCTTGGGACACTCCGGCAAAGACGTTCCAATGCTTCGGTTCATCGAGGTGATACAGCAGCCGTTCACTGCCCACCAAAGTATCCCACGAGTCCTTGAAAGCGATGGGCAGCCCGGTCACTGGGTCCTGCACCTTCCGTGCGTTCACGGCGGCGTAGCTGTAACGGCCACCGGTGATGAGTTCCAGTTTACCATCCATCAGGGGCAGATGGTTCTCGATAAAGAAACCCATCGTTTCATACGTGGCGTCATCGGCTACGGGCCCTTGGATCTGCTGCACCTGCAAAGCCCCGGCAGCTGTATAGCGGCGGTAATAAGAATCCACCCAGTCATGATAATACTCACCGCCGTAAACCCAGCGGCCAATGGGTGACGGACTCTCCAATTGCAGGGTGAGACCGAGGGTGTTCACATCGTAGCCTTGATAATCCCGCCGCAGATCGCTGCGCAAACGGCGCTCGGTATCAATCTGCAAATGATGGGAGACGCTGGCGTGGATGGCATCGATGAAGCCGTCCAGATTCTTCGCGTGGTATTGCAGATAGTTGAGATCGCGGTTTTGATCGAGTTCACGCTCGAAGTCCGTGCCCGCCGTGGTGCCGTCCCAGCGCAGGCCATACACGGTGGCATGAGTGCGCATGGCGTTGTCGAGGTCCACGGTCTGATGCCCATACACGATGCGGGAGTTTTCGTTCAGTCGGTATTCCAGCTTCGCATCCCAATCCCGCTCGGCATAACCGGTTTGGTCCTGCTTGCCCACGGTGCGGCCACCGCGCACGTCCCCGAATTCCTTGATGGTGCCGCCGATGAAGAAACCGAAGTGCTCATCCAGGTTGCCGCTGATCTCCGTGCGACCAATGTGCGAACTCTCGGCCGTGGAAACGCGATAGAGCGTGCGCATATCCCAATCAAAGCCGGGACCGAATTCCGTGCGCCCGGAGGAAAGCGCGTTCACCGTGCCGCCGACGGCATCGCTGCCGTAGAGCACCGAGCCGGGACCGCGCACGATCTCCAGGCGGTCCAGTGCGAAGGAATCCACCGTGTTCCAGTATTGGTTGGGCCCCTCGCGGAAGGCGGAATTGTTCAGGCGGATGCCATCCACCATGAGCAGGGTGCGAAAGCCGGTGAACCCGCGCAGATAGGGGGAACCTTGGCCATGCGCGGTTTTTTGCACCATCACCGAGGGTTGGTCACGCAAGGCTTCCGGCAACGTCCGCGGCGAGTTCTGTTCCAGTTTCGCGGCATTCACCACACTCACGGAGAAAGGGATATCAAAGGCGGGCTTAGGCGTGCGCGTTGCCGTGACTAACACTTCGGGCAACTTGGTCGGCGCATTGGTTTCCTGCGTGCAAGCGCAATAAGGCCACGCTGATAAAATGGTCAGCGGGAGGCCGAGTTTGGACAATGAACGGGTGCCGCACGTGCTTCGCGATTGGAACATCGAGAAATCATCTTCATCCAGTTTTTGAATCCAAGAAAAAAGCAGGGTCATTCGGCCTTATTTTAAAACCGCTGGCTTGCATGGCAAGCAACCGACAGTAAATCGCAATTCAACGACAGCACCGTTTATCTTCACCGCCTAAGTTGCCACCATGACCGCTAAACGTTTCGATCATTTCATGGCCTTCTGGCAGCAGGTGACGCAGGTGAAGCCGCAGAAGCCCGCCAAAGCCAGCCGCCGCGTCTCGACGGCCAAGGCAAATTTGAAAGCGGCACTCGCCCGCTAAGTTCAGTCTGCGCGGTCATCCGCGAATGCTTCTGTATCAGGAAGGGAACCAGCCTCTTTCTGTAACCGGTTTATTTCACGCCTGTTCCGGTTGCCTTCACCACTGTCCCGTGGTATCTTCTTCTTCGGGGAAAATCGCTCTTACTATGACAACCACACTCATTTCCAAAAAGGTGGCTGCGGCCATCTACCAGCAGATCGGCCTGGAATTCTTTGCCTCCATGCAATACGAGGCCATCTCGGCCTGGTTCAAGCAACAAGGTTTGCCGCGCCTGTCTGCCCACTTCGCCAAGCAGGCGAGCGAGGAGCGCATGCATGCGCATCGTTTCATGAAGTACGTGGTCGATACCGGCACTCCCCTGCAATTGCCCGCCATTGATGCGCCCAAGTGCGGCTTCAAATCAGCGGAAGATGCGGTGCAGGTCGCGTTGGATCACGAGCTGAAAGTCACCGACTCGATCAAGGCACTGTTCGATCTCGCGGAAAAAGAAGGCGACCGTTT
>JAJNBN010000073.1 GCA_021156225.1 Verrucomicrobiota bacterium
GTCTGACGCGGCACCGCCCAGCGAGGCATCTCCTGATGTCTGCGATCTCACCGGCGAGTACTGGCGCTGGTGTCCGCGTTGCGGCACCGAATTGCACAACGAGAAGTGCAAACTCCGCTGCCCCAAGTGCCACTACTTCATGAGTTGCTCGGATTTCGACTAAGCCCTCTGGAATGGAGCCATAATCAGACAATCCAAGGTTCCCTTTCGCCAACAAGCAGGCGTGGCATTTGTCTGACCTTCTGCCATACTTTCCTCATCGATGAAGGACGCATCTGGTGCATCCCAAGCCAAATTGAACTGGGTCTCGGCAGAGGAGGCCCTGCTCTGTCTGCGCAATGGCATGCGCGTTTTCATCGGGTCAGGCTGTGCCGCGCCGCAGCTGCTCGTCACCGCTCTCGCAGCCCGCGGACCTGAAGTTTATGACGTGGAGATCCTCCATATCCTGACGCATGGCCGCGCTCCTTACGCCAGCAAGGAACTGCTCGGGCATTTCCGCCACAACGCCTTCTTCATGGGCGGCAACGTGCGCGAGGCCGTGAATGCCGGTTACGCCGATTACACCCCCATTTTTCTGAGCGAGATCCCGGCCTTGTTCCGGCAGAAGCGCATCCATCTGGATGTGGCGCTGGTGCAAGTGAGCCCGCCGGATGCGCATGGTTTTTGCAGTCTTGGCGTCTCAGTGGATGTGGTGAAGGCCGCCGTGGAGAGCGCGTGCCATGTCATCGCCGAGGTGAACCCTCGCATGCCGCGCACCTTGGGTGACAGCTTCGTGCATATCTCGCAGTTGCACGCCTTGGTGGCGAGCGATTTGCCCATCTATGAGCACCTCTGCGCCGCGCCTTCGAGCGAATCTCTGCGCATCGGTGAGTTCATCGCTTCGATGATCGTGGACGGCTCCACCCTCCAGACGGGCATCGGCGAGATCCCCAGCGCGGTGATGGCGGCGCTGAAGGACAAGAAGGACTTGGGCATGCACACCGAGATGTTCACGGAAGCCGTGGTGCCGCTCATCGAATCGGGTGTGATGAATTGCTCGAAGAAAACGCTACTGCCGGGCAAGATCGTGACGTCCTTCTGTTTTGGTGATCGCAAGCTCTACGATTACATCAGCGACAATCCGCTCTTTGCCTTCCATCCCACGGAGTTCACGAATGATCCCTGGCAGATCGCGCAGAACCGCCGCATGGTGTCCATCAGTTCAGCTATCGAGATCGATCTCACCGGCCAGATCTGCGCGGATTCGTTGGGGGAACAATTCTACAGCGGTTTTGGCGGGCAGGTGGATTTCATCCGCGGCGCAGCCCGGAGTGAGGAAGGGAAGCCCATCATCGCGCTGCCCTCTACCGCCAAAGGCGGCACGGTTTCACGCATCGCCGCTGCTCTGAAGCCCGGTGCCGGGGTGGTGACCACGCGCGCCGATGTGCATTACGTGGTGACGGAGTATGGTGTGGCGTACCTGCACGGCAAAAGTGTCCGGGAACGCACGCTCGCCCTCATCAATATCGCCCACCCGAAATTCCGCGATGACCTGTTGAAGGCGGCGCGGGAACGGCACCTGGTGCATCCGAACCAGATCGCCTTGCCGCCGCTCATGGCGCCCTATCCGCGCAAATACGAGACGCGCCATCATTTCCGGGGCAAGCATGACGTGCAGTTCCGCGCCATCCGGCCGACGGATGAGACGTTGCTCAAGGAGTTCTTTTATTCGCATTCACCGGAGACCGTCATCCAGCGCTACTTCACCCCCATCCGGCATCTGACGCATGAACAAGTGCAGCGGTTCGTGACGCTGGATTATGAGCAGGACATGGCCATCGTCGGCCTGGTGCCGTTCGAGGGACGAGAACGCATCATCTGTGTGGGCCGTTATTTCCGCAAAGCGGGCAGCACCGAAGCAGAAGTGGCGTTCACTGTTCATGAAGATTACCAACGCCACGGCATCGGCACATGGCTGCTGGATTACCTCAAGTCCATTGCCAGCGAGCATGGCATCACTGCCTTCACCGCGGATGTGCTAGCGGAAAATCACGGCATGCTGCGAGTGTTCCACAAGGTGACACCGAAGGTGGAATCACGGCTGGAAGGCGGCGTGTATCATGTGCGGTTTGCTTTTGCCCGTGCTTGACCCAAAAGTTCGTTAAATCTTTTCTCCACTCCACCTTAGCCAAGCCCAACAAACGGCGGCACCCAGCGGCAAGGTGATCCAAGAGGTGAGGCCGAAGCCCGCAGGCAGATATCCCAATACCAGTGCAATACCTGCCGCCAAAAGCGCATAGGGCATCTGGGTTCGCACATGTTCCATGCTGTCGCAATCACTCGCAAAGGCGGAGACGATGGTGGTATCGCTGATGGGCGAGCAGTGATCGCCGAAGACCGCTCCCGCAAGCACCGCCCCGATGGTGACGACGACCACCGGTGCATCTGGTGAACCGCCACCCAACACCACTGCGAGGGGGATGGCGAGCGGCATCACGAGGGCCATGGTGCCCCACGAAGTGCCGGTGCTGAAGGAGATGAGCGAGGCCGTGAGGAACACCACTCCAGGCAGCAGACCGGCGGGCATTCTGTCACTGAGCAGACTCGACAGAAACTTGGCCGCCCCGAGGTCTTTGATGACGCTGTTGAGCACCCACGCGAAGACGAGGATCATCGTGGGCAGGAAGAGTTGCTTCATGCCTTCGAAGAACGCGTGGATGACTCCCTCGCGCAGCTCTTCCGTCGGGCGGACGGAGGAGATGATCATTGTGAGCAGGCAGGTGAAGGCGGTGACCCAGACGAAGACGATGGCCGCATCTGCCGCGCCCAAGGCCGCGATCAGACTGTCCACGCTTAAAGCGCGTTCCAAACCGCCACCCTGGATAAACAGCCCGAGGAATACGCCTACGACCAGCACCACGATGGGGATAAGCGCGAGGTGAACGCGGGAACATTCTTTGGTTTTGGGGGCAGATGTTGGTTCTGGTTCCGGCGGTGGAGCGGCCGCGGCGGCATCGCGTTCCGTTTTCACCATGGGGCCGATGTCGCGTCCGAACCAGATGACGAGGAACACAAGGAGCAGCAGGAACCAGTTGTAGAAGCGGTAGGGCAGGCTTTGCACCAGCAGCGTGAAGGCGGCCGGAATTTTTTCAGCAACGAGGTTCGGGGTCTGCTCAAAGCCCTGTTTGATCACTGAGAGTTCATACGCCACCCAGGTGGAGATGAGCGCGAGGCCGGCGATGGGTGACGAGGTGGAATCCACGATGAACGCCAGCTTCGCGCGGGAGATGCCTGCCTTGTCTGTGATGGGGCGCATGGCCTTGCCGACGAGCAAGGAGTTCGCGAGGCCGTCGAAAAAGATCGCCCAGCCGAGGAAGTACGCACCCATGCCCGCCTTGCGTTTGCTGTGGGCACGACCGAGGAACCATTCCGCGAGGGCAGTGGTGCCGCCATTGCGTTGGAGGAGTTCCACGAGCCCGCCCATGAGGAGCGTGAAGATGAGGACGTTCAGGTTCCACGGATCCTTGAGCGAGGTGATGAGGTGCTTGGAGAACAGTTCCAGGAACGCGGTGCAAGGATTGCCGCCGTGAATGAGCAGGGCACCCGCGAAGGCGCCGGTGAACAAGGAGACGTAGATGTTCCGCGTGAGGAAGGCCAGGCCGATGGCTAGTACGCTGGGCCAAAGGCTCGCCAGGGAGTTACGCGTATCCGGCAGCAGCAGCCAGAGGAAGGTCAGCAGAAACGCCACCCACGAGATGAGCGTCTCCCGTTTCAAGCTCATGGGGCAGGCGGGAAAGGTTGACGCAGGCACCAGAAACGATAGCCACCGATGACCACCGCGAAACCGATGGCACAGAGATAAAAGGTCAGCCCGGAGTGGGCGGGAATGATGGTCGCCTCCAGCAGGATGTCCACGATGACTACGGAGTGGGCGATGAAATCAACACGATTGACGAAATAACCCTGCACTGCGGCAAACAAGGAAAGAATGCCCAGCACCAAGGCGGACAGCAAACCGGAGACCAAGACGGTCCCACCGTCCGAGACGAGCCAGAAGTGAAAGGTTCCGATGTACGCTGCCAGCAGCACCAGACTGTAATTCCAATGATGCCAGAAGCGTAACATAGCAGTTAACGGAAATGATTATCTTTCGCGAGCCATTTGCGCGGCCCAACGAACGGCAGATCCGAGTGGCGATAGAGCAAGTCTTTCGCGCCATTGGGCAGGTGGTGCATGATGCGGACTTCCTCCGCATTCAAAGCGCGGTCAAAGAGCGCGATCTCATCCAGGAATCCCACATACGCCAGACCCAGGTTCAGCGCGCTCTGGGCGGGATCCCATTTCAAAGTGTTGTTAAAGCCGGCGAAAGAACCTTTGTATTCACCATCCAAGTAGAGCTTGCCGATGCCATCTTTGCGGCCCGTGTTGGCGTGCTCGAAGGTGAAGACCACATGGGTCCATTTCTCACGGTTGAACGGCGGCTTTTCCACCTGCACCATCGGGCGTTCGCTCACGGGGATCTCCTCCCACTTGCGGTTGTTCGGGTTCCAGAGTTTGTGCTGGGCCATGATCGCGTAGCGGAAATGGCGGGGAGTCTCGTCTTTGCTGAACTCGACGAACATCGCGCCTTCGGTCCAGGTCTGGGCGACGTATTGGAGCGGGTCGCAATAGCCGGGCGCCAGATCCTTGTCCGGGTCCAGCCGCATCCAGAAGGAGGCGGTGCCGTGCCAGTTATTTGTGGTGTAATTGATGTTCGTGGCCCCGCGATAGAATACCACGGGGGTCGTTTTCTTGGTGAATTCCAGGGCGGCACCGAAGCGGCCGGCACCTTCCGTGCGTTTCACATCATCGCCTGCGGGCAGACCAGCCACGGCGTTCGTGCGGCTGCGGCTGTTGGCGGCGTGATAGAGCTTCGCATCACCCTTGGCGAACTCGGCATCCAACCCTTTGTCAAAGGTGGTGGCGAAGGTCATGGATTCGCGAATGGCTTTGAGCGGATCAGGGGAGCCGGCGGCGGAACGCAGCACGCGTTCGGAGTAGCGTGAGCCGGTCTGTTTGGGACTCACACAGCCCGTAGTGGAAGCGACAAGCGCGGCGCAGACCAGCGTCAAAGCGGGCCGGAAGGAGAAAAACCAAGTATCCATAATGCTGATGTGCTAATGAATGCCATGGTTTGCGGGGAGATTCAATGGCCATTAATGGAAACTGCGGGGGTTCGGTGATGAAAAGGACGGATTCCGTGACGCTCTTGGGCCGGCAAAGGTGAATATCGGCACTATCGCTCATTCTTTTTTGCCGGATGGACGGAGGGACTGTTTCTAGCCAAGCTGTGACACAGACATGAGCCTCCGGTTTCATCATCCGCCCGCTACGTTGCGCTTTTGGCGTTCGCTGGCGAAGGAGGCGTTGCAGGCGGGACATCCGACGCCGTGTTACATCTTCTCGGTGGAACCTTTGAAGGAGGCGTTGGGAGAACTGGATAGTGCGTTTGGGCATTTGCCGATTCGGCATTGGCTCTCGGGCAAGACGCAGCCGTTGCGGCCGATGTGGCAATGGTGGCAGAAGTTGGGGCGGCCGATCGAGGTAGTGAGCGAGTTTGAGTTTCGCGCGGCCTTCGCGGAAGGGTTCACGGCGGAGCGGATCTTGGTGAATGGACCGGCGAAGCATCGGTGGTTGCCCTCATGCGCGGTGGAGGGGTTGTGGGTGAATTTTGATTCGGTGAATGAGGTGAAGGCGCTCGCGCCTTTGGCCAAGAAACTGAAGTGGCGCGTGGGGCTGCGGCTGCGCACGGATGAGGAGTATGATCCGGAGGCGCCGGAGTTTCCCACGCAGTTCGGACTGGGGACGGAGGAGGTCGGGGAGGCGTTAAGGACGTTGAAGCGGTATAAGCTGCCGGTGGAGGTGTTGCATTTTCATTTGCGAACGAATGTGGCGGGGGTGGCGAATTATCGGAAGGCGTTGGCGGAGGTGCGGGCGGTGTGTGCGCAGTATGCGTTGTCGCCGCGTTACATCGATTGTGGTGGGGGCTTTCCGCCGGAGCATGTCATCGGTTTTGGTGGCAAGTTTGTGGATGAGAATTTCAGTCTGCGCGAAATGGCGAAGTTGTATGCGGAGGTGTTGAAATGGTTTTCTTCGTGTGAGGAAATCTGGTTGGAGAATGGGCGGTGGTTCAGTGCGCGAAGCGGCACCATGATGGTGACCGTGCTTGATGAGAAGACGGGCAAAGCCCACCGCAACCTCATCTGCGATGGGGGGCGGACGATGAATGCGTTGGTGTCGAATTGGGAAGCGCATGAGCTGCTTTCGTTGCCGGAACGCAAAGGGCGCAAAATCATGACGACGGTGAATGGGCCGACGTGCATGGCCTTTGATAAACTGGCGCGACGTCCGATGCCAGAGAGCATCCGCGTGGGCGACCGGTTGCTGTGGCTGGAGGCGGGGGCGTATCATCTGCCGTGGGAGACGCGGTTTTCACATGGGCTGGCGGGGGTGTTGTGGCATGAGGGGGAGAAGCTGATTCAGGTACGAGCGAAGGAGAGGTTTACGGGTAGATAAATGAAACAAAAAGTCTCCTTATTTCAATTTATTGCCATTTACTGAAATAACCCAGCAACGGAGATGCGAAGTATTCTCCCTCGCCATGCTTTTTGTACAAAGGGGAGCGAAAAAGAGGAGATGAGGTGCTCAAGTTCTGGCGGTTCAGGAACTTGAGAATGGGTTAAGGGTGATTTTTTATGAGGACGTGAGAGATGATCGGGTTTTGAGCAAACTCGGGTGCGATATGGAAAGCTTCGCCACTGCTTCAGCATAGATTTGTTCCAGTAGAGTGATGTGAACCTTGATGTCTTCGCTGACGCTGGACACGACCTCGGAAATCGGTTTTTCGAGATATTTAGCTAACCCATCTTCTGTAAGCCAAGTGATTAGGTCGTGCCAACCGACAGGCCAATAAGTTTCTCCCCATGTGGGCTTAGGTCCACCATTCCGATATCCTTGTGCTGTATTGTTCGCCTCCAAGAGCTGATTCATTTCTTTGAAAACAAGTTCATCCAACTCAGAAAGGGGAGGCTTATCGTAATGGGATTCAATGCCGATAATCAGTGCATGATACTTGACACAGTTCTCCACCCAAATTTCCCCGGCCACCTGATGAAGTGGGCTATTAGGCGGAGGCGTTATGATCAAGGCTCCGTTTGCATCCTTGCCGAAACTTCTTTCCCTTAAATTGGTGCGCAAGCGCACGCTGAACCCTTGACTTTGGAGCTCTTTCGTAACTCCATCAGCCAAACGATCCAAGAAGTCAGCACGTGCGGCACCAATCGCTTCATTGATTTGCCTGCTATAACGGATGATGTCTGGGTTTTTGGTGATGAATTCGGAAAGTTCTTTCATGGCTGAGGATTCCATTGTTTTACCGGTTATAGCACGTACCACGGCGCGATACTGAAGCAGTGTCTGATTGATGGGAATGATGTGGTAAGTTTCACGGAGACACTTGTCCACCCATAGTAAGATGTGTTCGCGGTATGAAATTCGGCAGTAGGGTTTGCCGTCATGCGTTTCACTCCGCTTGCCGTCCACAGTTAAATAAAGCACCAGCCAAGAAGAACCAAACCGATTACGGAGATACGTGGCGTAGGAACCCAGTTGGCGCGGTTGCTCACCAGCATTGATCTTGTTTTCAATGGCGATGCCAAACCCGGGACGCTCCATCAATAAATCAATTTGACCATACGGGGGACAGGCGCGCTCTTTCCTAACCGTCCAAGTTTTTGCCGATGGAGGAATACTGAGTTGAACGGGATCATTCTTATGATCCAATCCCGGAGTTTCATCCAGTGTAGCAAGGAAAAGATCTAAAAATAGGGGGCCGCAATCGTGAAATCCCTCCGGATCAAGAAGACAATGCAGAAGACGGGTGTGGAGGCGAACCTCGTCGTATTCACTGAGCAGTGTCGTGAAAACATTAAAACGCTCATGGGTGGCTTTGGCGTGGGCCTCTGAACGAATGTGTGCCTCATGAATGAGCTTTGCCAGTCCGTTCAACTGGTCTAATGCGGTTTGAGGTATTTCAATTTGCGGCACGGAACTTTAGGGGAAAGGCAGTTAACTATGCACTGCTAATTGATTTTCCAAACAGTCTGGTAAGCGTTCTTGGCCATCGCCGCCGTGCGTATCTGGATCTGCTCCTTGTTCCATGCAGATGCTTTTTCGCCATACGTTGCAATGAATTCTTTAACATACGAGGCGTTGTCAACGTGCTTGCTCATATCGCCCTTCAGCCGCTCAATCTTCTTGGCTGGGCTGATGTTGCCGAGTTTGGAATTATCTCTAAAATAGATGGCTAGCAGATTACCGATTGAATCCACCGCTTCCTTTGTTTCAGAGGTCACCTTTAACTCGGCTTCAGGCTTCTGGGGCAGGAAATGCTCGATGGTGTAATTGCGACGCATGAGTTTGGGGTCGGGATTGTATATGCGGAGGCCCTGTTCCGGGTGCAAGCCCACATTGTTGAAGCGATCAAAAATGTAAAAAAGGAGGGAATTCCCTCCTTCCTCATATTTGATCTCAGAGAACTTGGCGATAAACTCCTCCAGTGAGGCTAGCTTGCTTCTAAGCGCGTTGGTCAGTGTCTGGGAGGTTTTGCGAAAGTCTTTTGACTCCTGAAACTCTAGGCAATAATCCGCATAGAGACGTTCCACTTCGTTGCCAACACGATCACAGACAGCGTTATTGATGAAGTGATATTTCTCGAATGCCTCAAAAAGACGGATGAGTGCCTTGGCATCTGCGCCGCTGTCCTGACCGCCGTTTCGCTTCAAACATTCGATGGCAGCGAAAGCAACTGGACAGTATTGAATTACGCCAAATTCTCTGAGGCCTTGGAGACATGAGTTAATGATTTGCGGACGATGCTCATGCTGGAAAAGTTCAGGCAATCCGGCCTCGGTAAAGTATTGCACTGTTAGAGTATCCTCAGCATTTTTTGCGGCGTGGTAGAAACTTGAAAAATCAGCCAATTCTTTCGTAAACTCTTCCGCCCCGATTTCGGCGCCGTAGCCTTTCAATTTCTTGTATAGGTGAGGCTTCAGGACGTAACCACGCTTCGCCACGTAGAAATATTTCAGCATTCGCAGAATCGTGTTGCTAGAATTGTCGAGGATTACCTTCCACGAATCCTCAATCCCCTTAACTTTTTTTGCGAACAGGTGATTTTTCAGCAGATCGGAGATTTCAAGGTCAAGACCTCGGGCGTTGGTGCGCTCAAAAAGGGTTAGCGCTTCTTCCTCATTCTCGATCTCAATCCGAATGACATAGGCATGGTAAATCGCACCGAGAAACTTGGTGAATTCGGGCTGCTTGAACTCGGTCAATACCTTGAGGAAATAATCATAAATTGGCTTGAGTCGGTTCACTTGCCTCTTCACTTGCTGCTTTTTGCCATTTTTCTCGATGCTGATTGGGAATTTGCCATCCCAGTTGTCTTTCGTGATGTGCTCGAACACGTCACGGATAGAGTCTGACGCGATGAGCCGACACCCTAGGGAAACAGCCGTAGTGGAGTCGGTGAAGGTGATCTTGTCCTGAATTTTTGTGGCGAGAGGAATCAAATCAAGAGCTTTGGCATGGGTACGACAGGCAACAAGGAGTAAGAGAATTGTGGTCAACCGTTGCTGACCATCAACGACTAGCGTGTTTTGGTCCTTTGATTTCTCGAAGATAATATTGCCAAGAAATAAGCATTCCTTCGTGATATCGTCATAGTTGCGCAGGTCTTCAATCAGCTCCGTGGCTTCTTCCTCGCCCCATTTATAGTCGCGCTGGTAAAGGGGAATGGCGAATTGAGTCGTCGAGTTTAAGATGTCGTGAATGCTGGTGGGTACTGGATTGAACATGGCGTGCGTAAGTTAATGGCTAACTTCTGGGTGCATCATGAAGCTATAGATTCATTGAACCGTATCCAAGATGGCTAACCCGAGCATTGTGGAGTGTTATCAAGTTTTCTTCCCTGCTGAATGCAGTCAAGGATTAGCTGTTATCCTTTGAATGTGAAGCGCCAAATTAAAGAATGGCTAATTCGGCTGCCAGCGCGCTCTTACGAGACGCGGCTACAGATGGGCAAGGAGTAGGGCGCGGCGGGAATGGCAGTGGTGGGTGTTTTGGGCCAAAAGATCTTTTGTCCCTGAAGGG
>JAJNBN010000614.1 GCA_021156225.1 Verrucomicrobiota bacterium
GTTGCTGTCCACTTCAGTGATCAGGGCTTCACTGCCGACATTGGCCTCCAGCAACTCACGCAAAGTCAGGGCGGTGCGCGGAATGATGACGCGACGCTGACTGGCGACGACGCCCGTGAGCTTCGCTGTGCGCTCACTGGTATAGGGCCAGAACGTGCCGATGACGGGCTGGGGCAACTGGTCCAGCAGCACGTTGCCTTCCGGATCGGTGGGGAGCTGGCCTTCTTGGGCGATGAAGCAGTGGCCGTCCTTGAAGACGGTGATCTCCTTGACGGCCATCCGACCCAACGTGCTGAGTTGCGCGGCTTTTTCCGCCGCGTGAAGCGAGGTCAGGCAAGTCGCCAGCAGCCCGGCGACCAGCAGGGGTATGAGCGAGAGCGAGAATCTTGATTGCATGAATTTATCATGCGATCGGCCCTCATTCTCCGCGAACAATTTAGTGTAAAAGAATTGTCAGAAAACCTAAGAGCCTGTCTGAAAAAGGCATTGGTGCTGTCTGCTGGTCCAAACGGGTTGAGACGTTGGCCGAAGTTCGGCTTCCCAGCGGCTCGGTCACAGATTTGTTCATCAATATGCTCCCTCGCCGCGCCTAGCCTCAACCCGTTTGGACGAAGGTCGTCTTCCCACCGGGCGCAGCCATCGCCAAGCCCTTTTTCAAACAGGCTCTAAGGGTTGACGCGACGACGGGACGCCGGTTTGTGACCGGCGTCCCGTTGTAATAGAGGAAATGATCGGGCCTACCGTCGTCCCTTGCTACGATTGGGGCCGCCGAAGGAACGGTTGCCGCTGGGCAAAGGCGCACGGCCACCGTGCGACGAGGGAAGTTGTTTGCCGCTCGAGGGCAGGGGACGGCGTCCGCTGCCGCCACCACTGGACGGCCTTGGTGTCGAACCTGAACCTTGCGGACGCGCGGGTCCTTGTGGCCGGACCGGAGCACCCGGACGGCCTGCGGCACCAGGTCGAGACGGGCGGTCCGAGAACTTGCGACCACCACGACTGGTTCCATCAGAACGAGAGGAGCGTCCAGATCTTTGATTGTCCCCACCGCGCTGGTTGTCGCGACCGCGTTGAGGCTGCCCACCAGAACGACGTTCGGGGCCGAATTTGCCTTTGGGCGTGGCGGCTCCCGCTTTGACATCGCTGGCCAGCTTGAAGTCCACCTGCTTCTTGAAGCTGTCCACCTTGGCGATCTGCACTTCCACCCGATCACCCAGACGGATGATCTTGCGATGGCGACGGCCGACGAGATGGTTGCGACCGGAGTCGAAGACGTAGAAGTCATCCTCAATCGTCGAGAGCGGCACGAGGCCGCTCATGGAGAGACCGGTGACATCTACGAAGAAACCGAAGTTGCGGACATCCGTGACCAGTGCGGGATAGCGTGGAGGTATCTCCATCTCCAACTGGGCGCGGAGGTAGGCGTACATCTTCACGTCCTTGCTGTCGCGTTCAGCATCGGCCGAGTTGCGCTCGGTTTCGGAGATGTGCTCGGAAGTTTCCTTCAGCGAGTGCTGCTTGCCGTGGCCGCTCTCGAACAGGGCGCGATGCACCACGAGATCGGAGTAACGGCGGATGGGCGAGGTGAAGTGCGTGTATTTCGGCTTTGCCAAGCCATAATGGCCGAGCGGCTCCATGGCGTAACGCGCCCTCATGAGCGATTTCAGGAAACCGATCTTCAGCGCGGGGCCGATGGGCAGGGTGCCGAGCTTATGGAGCAGTTTCTGCACTTCTTCCTTCTTGCTCAGATTGCCGCACGGGATGTTTTGCGTGAGCACGTCTTCCCGGTATTCCGCAAGGCGCTTGGGATCCGGTTCCTCATGCACGCGGTAAATAGCCGGGATGTTGCGGCGCATCAGTTCGGTGGCAACGGCCTCATTGGCGAGGAGCATGTATTCCTCGATCAATTGATGGGAGACATCGTTCTCCGTCTTCTCAATGCGCAGAACCTTGCCTTTTTCATCGAGGCGGATCTTCGTTTCCGGGAAGTCGAGTTCCAGCGAGCCGGCATCAAAGCGGCGGCGGCGGATCTTCTGCGCGAGCTGATGCGCGGCATGGAGCATGCGCTCGATGTCGTCATCCGCCGGTTCACGTTGAAGGATGGCGAGGACTTCTTGATAGCTGAAGCGGCGTTGCGAATGGATGACAGCAGGGTAGAAGCGGCTCTTCAACACACGACCATCATCGGACACGAGGAACTCGACGCACTTGGTCAGGCGTTCGACGTTTGGCTTGAGCGAGCAGAGTTCATTGCTCAAGGCTTCGGGCAGCATCGGGATGACCCGATCCACGAGGTAAGTGGAGTTGCCGCGTTTGCGGGCCTCGGTGTCGAGGGCGGTGCCGGGCTTCACGTAGTGCGAGACATCGGCGATGTGCACCCAGAGCTTCCATTGGGAGGCGGAGATGCGTTGCAGACAGATGGCATCATCGAAATCCTTGGCGTCATCGGGATCAATGGTGATGACGAGGTGCTGGCGGCAATCTTCGCGGCCAGCGATCTCCTCGGGTTTCACCTGATTGCCATAAGCGCGGGCTTCGGCGAGGACTTCATGTGGGAAGCTGAGCGGCAGATTGTATTGGCGCAGGACGGAAAGCATGTCCACGCCTTCGGCATCGGGCGCACCGAGGACTTCCACAATCTCGCCTTCGGGGTTCGTATGGCGGGATTCCCATTCCTTCATCTCCACGACCACCTTGTCGCCGATATTGGCCGGGCGACCGACATCGCGCGGCTCAGACACATAGATGT
>JAJNBN010000615.1 GCA_021156225.1 Verrucomicrobiota bacterium
ACCGATGGCTAAAATAAAGCATACTCTTACTTTAGACCCATGGTGGTTTTCCACTCTGTCAGAATGATCGGGGGAGAATCTCAATATCCAAGCCTCCTTTCAGCGGCTCGCTTGCACGACGGTAAACCGCACATGGTTGACTGCGGATCATCCGTTTCCCATTGAGATTAACTCGCAAAACCCTCTTGCAACTAAGTCTCAATTGGAGAAGTATCGGGTTGTTGTGAGCAATACGTCATCCATGACGCTTTCGGTGGACGGCCAGTGTGCCGCGCCCAAGCTTTGCCCCCTGAACAAGGTCAAGGCGGGCACCTGCGTACGTATCAAGCAATTGACCGCCTCGCCCGAAGTCATGAGCCGACTCCGTGAAATGGGTTTCTGCGAGGAGCAAAAGGTCACCCTGCTCAGCCACCAGTCCAATCTCATCTGCCAGGTCTGCAACGCCCGTCTCGGCATCAGCAGCCAGTTGGCCGAGGGCATCTTGGTGGAACCGCTTACCTCCCGCTTCGCTGCCTGACATGCCCGCCGATCCCCAGCCGCTCTCGTCCCTCACCATCGGGGCCAAAGGTGTCATCGCTGCCATTCAGGTCGCCCCGGAAAGCCGTGGTCGCCTCATGGAAATGGGTCTGCTCACCGGCACTCCGATTGAAATCATCCGCTATGCGCCCATGGGCGATCCCATCGAGATCAAAGTACGCGGCTACCATCTCACTTTAAGAAAACACGAAGCTGAACAGATTCTGGTCCGTCTTGCCTGACGTCCGGACGTTAACCGATCGCCATGTCAGTCACTACGTCCAACGCCCCCAAGCCAGCCAATGCGCCAGTCTACCTCGCGCTGACCGGCAATCCGAATTGCGGCAAGACCACGCTCTTCAATGCCCTCACTGGTCTGCGCGCTAAAGTAGGCAACTACGCCGGCGTCACCGTTGAACGCAAGGAAGGCAAGCTGCGGAATACCCCCGCAGACCTGGACATCACCATTCTTGATCTGCCGGGCACATACAGCTTGAGCCCGAAATCGATCGATGAACAGATTTCTCGCGATGTGCTCTTCCATCGCCTGCCGGAGGTTCCTGCTCCCGCTCTGGTCGTCATCGTCATCGACGCCTCCAATCTGGAGCGCAATCTTTACTACGCCACGCAGGTCATCGAACTGGGTTATCCCACCATCGTTGCTTTGAACATGGTGGATGTGGCCAAGGAAAATGGTCACGAAGTCGATGCGGACAAGCTTTCCCAACGGCTCGGCACACCAGTAGTGCCCATGGTCGCCAGTGCTGATGAGGGACTCGATGCGCTACGGGAAGCTATTTTCAAGATCGTCCGCGGCGGTTGCGTGCGTCCCCGTCCGGTCCGTTTCAGCGTCTTGCCCAAACCACTGGAGCATGAACTGGCCGAACTCGCCGCCGAGATCGAAGACCGCATCAAGAACCGCTTCACCGCGGCCACGGCAGAGTCCCTGCTTTTGCTGACGGATGAAAAAGTTTCCGCGGAAAGCCTGCATCTGCCCGCGCAAGTCAGTGAACGCATCACGGCGGCACGGAAGCGATTGGACGCAGAGAATGTGGACTGGCGCGGCACGCCGATCGAAGCGCGCTATGCCACCGTGGGAAACATCCACACGGAAGTCACCACCGAGACGATGCTTTATAAGGAGACGTTCAGCGACAAGGCTGACCGGGTCCTCACGCACAAGGTCTGGGGCCTGCTGATTTTCGTCGCCATCATGGCGCTGATTTTCCAGAGCATTTTCACTTTTGCCGGATATCCGATGGAATGGCTGGACGGCGGCGTGACCTGGGTGAGCGATCAAGTGAAAAACATGATCCCACCTGGTGATATGCAGAGCCTCATCTGTGATGGTGTGATCGCCGGGGTCGGTGCGGTTATCGTGTTCCTGCCGCAGATCTGCATGCTCTTTCTCTTTATCGGTTTGCTGGAAGACAGCGGCTACATGGCCCGGGCGGCGTTCCTCATGGATCGCTTGATGAGCAAAGTCGGGCTGCACGGTAAGAGCTTCATCCCCATGCTCAGCTCCTACGCATGCGCCATTCCCGGCATCATGGCCACGCGCACCATCGAGAATCCGAAAGACCGGTTGGCCACCATCCTCATCGCACCGTTGATGAGTTGCTCCGCGCGTCTGCCCGTTTACACACTGCTTATAGCCGCGTGTATTCCGGACAAAAAGATTTTTGGTTTCCTCGGCCTGCCCGGTCTCACCATGCTGGCCATGTATCTCTTGGGAACTGTGAGCGCCTTTGTGGTGGCGTGGATTCTGAAGCGCACGTTGCTGAAAGGTGAACCGCCGCTGCTCATCATGGAACTGCCGCCTTACAAGCGGCCGGTGTTCAGCGTCACCATGCGACACATCTGGGAACGGGCGAAACTGTTCCTTCTCCGCGCCGGCACGGTCATTCTCGGCATCTCCATTTTACTGTGGTTCCTCTCCACCTATCCGCGCAGTGCGGAAAAGGCGGCAGAATATGAAGCGCAACGCAACGCTGTCCCCACCATGACTTTTGCGGACGCGCAAACAGAAGCAGCCATCACTGAAGCCCGGGAAGCGAAGTTGAAGGAAATCAATGAAGCAGAAAATGGCGAGAGGCTTCGTTACAGCTTTGCCGGACGTTTGGGCCACTTCATCGAGCCCGCCATCAAACCCTTGGGCATGGATTGGAAGATCGGTATCGGTCTCGTCGCCTCCTTCGCGGCGCGTGAAGTGTT
>JAJNBN010000616.1 GCA_021156225.1 Verrucomicrobiota bacterium
CCGAATTTGTCGCGCCAAATACAAGTGTGGCGTTGGATGTCGCCGGTGGTGCACAAACATCTGCGCCCGACCCGCTGACTTTGGTACCGAAAACACCGGAAACGCTGATTGACATTAGTACCGCGCCGCGACCGGCGGATGAAAGCGGCAAAGTCATGGATGATTTGGCCTACTTGAACCATCTGGTTTTCACCATCAACGAGGGGAAAGCGACCTACACCTCGGATTACATCCCCCAGTTTAAGAATGAGGCGGAGAAGGTTGCGTATGAAGCAGCCATGGCCAAGTTCAGGGAGCCAATCAAAGATATCGAAGAATTAGTACGCTTGAAAGTAGTCAAGGCCCTGCCCCAGCCTCCCGCGGGCGCGAAATACGCGATCAGCGAAAAAACCGGCAAAGTGGAACTCGTCCGTCAATAATCCCAATCAAATCTATGAAATCCAACCCTCCCTCAAATCCCGTACGAGCCTTGCTCCGATCAGGCTTCACCCTGATTGAGCTGCTGGTGGTCATCGCGATCATCGCCATCTTGGCGGGCATGCTGTTACCAGCCTTGGCCAGTGCCAAATCACGGGCGATGTCCACGAAGTGCCTCAACAACACCAAGCAGTTTGGTCTATCCATAGGCATGTACACCACCGATAATTCAGAGAAACTGCCTTATGCCGGTCTCGCCATGGCCACTGAGGGTACGTACGGCTATGGCGGATGGGACAAGCTGCTCTTCAAGTATCTCGGCGGCAACATCAGCACTACCTACGCAAGCTGGTTGCCACTGGAATCCGAAGTGCCAAGGGGGCTCTTCACCTGCCCATCGGATAAGTATTTCCCCACGCCGGGTGCCGGCACGGCGACCGTTCGCGTTCAGCGCAGCTACGCGATCCCGCGCTACCGAATTGACGCGGCGACGGGCGCGATCAACGGTACCAGCCCCACCAACCAGCCGATCAACGGCGCGGCCTATACCGGCGTGGGTGCGGTCTATGCCTTGGGCCGGGATATGGGTTTCACACCGAATGCGCCGACAAACGTGGCTTTTTCGGCCAATAGGGTATCGAACATGCCCGCCGTCCGCACCGGAATGGTGCAAGACGCTGCCGGCACCATCATGCTGACGGAGCGGTTGCAGGGGGATACGGCCGGAACCGGTGAACAGCGTGTGGGGCATTGGATCGCCTGGGTCGACAAACCCATGAACGGCACTTGGGGACGGCATCAAGCCAACCCGCTGACCGGCTCCAACATCTCCGAGGCCCAAATGATTGCCAACCACCATAACGACGGCTTCAATTACTTGTTTGTGGACGGACATTCCGAGTTCTTACTGCCGCGAAAGACGACGACCAACGTGCTCGCCCAATCGGGCATGTGGTCCATCAACGCGAAGGACTGATCTGGCGGAATAAAGATTCACTGAGGCGCGGAGAGGGAACTCTCCGCGCTTTTTGTTTTTGAAGCTCAATGGTGAGAAGAGCGAGAAAACGACGGGTTCCGATAAATATTCGGATACTTTTTTTTAGATTTCTTAGCGTCGCCTCCTAAAACACTCTCCCGCAAGCAGTTGCGTTTTTTTTAAATCGCCAGGGCTGAATGGACATAGGACAGCCGTTGTCCTAGGTGCCTCTCTACAATTGGCGCATGATTGAATTAAAAATTCAACATGCGCAGGGGACGGAGGGAGGACAGAACGCCTCAGTAAGAGGTGGAGAAATCCGAGGCGAGACCTTGCACGATGGCCACGCTGGCGGAGGTGCCAAGACGGGTGGCTCCGGCCTCGATCATGGCCAGGGCGGTCTTCGCATCGCGGATGCCGCCGGAGGCTTTCACGCCGCAGTTGCGGCCCACGGTATCGCGCATGAGCTTGACGTGTTCCACGGTCGCACCGCTTTTGTTGAAGCCGGTGGAGGTCTTCACGAAATGGACCTCGGCCTCCAGCGCGAGCTGGCAGGCTTTGATGATCTCTTCGTCGGTGAGGAGGCAGGTTTCCAGAATGACTTTCACGGGGCGGTCATCCGCAGCTTCCACGATGTCGCGCAATTCACGGACGATGTAGCCATGGAACCCGTCTTTGAAACGGCCGAGGTTCATCACCACATCGATCTCCTGCGCGCCCATGTCCACGGCGGCTTCGGTCTCGTAGCGTTTCACATCGGCATCCGCAGCGCCGAGGGGGAAGCCGACGACGGCGGCGACGAGCACGCCGGATTCTTCGAGCAACGAGGCGGCGAGTTCCACGCGGGAGCCGTTCACGCAGACGGAACGGAACTTGTGTTCACGGGCTTCCGCACAGAGTTTCTCGATCTCCTTCGAGGTGGCCTCGGGTTTCAGGAGGGTGTGATCGAGGTATTGGGCGAGTTCTGCAGGAGTAAGGACAAGACTCATAAAATCTTCAACCGGGAAGGATCAACTGACAGCTTCCGCAAGAGCGGGCTGGGCAACCGCCGCTTGGGACCGGGCCGCCGCAGCCGCAGCCTCGGCGCGCAGGCGGACCTGTTCGCGGGCGTGATCGTATATGGTGACGTTAGCGACGATGAGGAGCATGACTTCAAAGCTGGGGTAAGCACCGAAGGTCCAGCCGAAGATGACCCACATGGAGGTGTAATAAACACTGATAAAACTGATGGCGCCCACCATATCGCGAACGCCCGACTGGAACAGATGCAGGAGCGGGCGCCGGATGAACTGGACGATGAGAAGGAGATAACACGCGAGACCGAAGAGCCCGGTAT
>JAJNBN010000074.1 GCA_021156225.1 Verrucomicrobiota bacterium
ATCAAGCCCGGCGAATTCGTCGCACTCATGGGGGCTTCCGGCTCGGGCAAGTCCACCATGATGAACATCCTCGGCTGCCTCGACCGCGCCACCAAAGGGGAATACTTTCTCGACGGCATCGACGTCTCGGAACTGGACCGCGGTGAACTGGCCGATATCCGCAACGAGAAGATCGGTTTCGTCTTTCAAGGGTTCAATCTTCTCTCGCGCACCTCGGCCTTGGAGAACGTGGAACTGCCCATGCTCTACGCCCGTCACAAACGCTTTCCCGATCGCGAAGAAAAAGCGACGAAGGCACTGGAACTCGTCGGCCTCGGCAATCGTCTGGACCACACCCCCAACCGGCTTTCCGGCGGTCAGCAGCAGCGTGTGGCCATCGCCCGCGCACTGGTGAATGATCCCGCCCTCATTCTCGCGGATGAACCGACGGGTAACCTCGATAGCAAGACGAGTATCGAGATCATGGGGGTTTTCCAGAAGCTCAATGACCAAGGCATCACCATCATCATGGTGACGCACGAACTGGACATCGCGCAATACACCAAGCGCAATGTCGTCATGCGCGACGGACGGGTGGTAACCGATAAAATCGTGGAGAACCGCCTCAGCGCCGAGGAAGAATTGCACAAGCTCAAGGTGGCTTCAGAGGCCATCCAGATGATCCCCTCATGAGATTTTTTGCCGCCATCCGCATCGCTTTCCGGGCTCTGCTCCGGAACAAAATGCGCGCCGTGCTCACCATGCTGGGCGTCATCTTCGGCGTGGGCGCGGTCATCACCACGGTCAGCCTGGGCGACGGGGCGAAGTTCATGGTGCAGCAGCAGATCGCCACGATGGGCGAGAATGTCATGCTCATCTTCGCGGGTAATTTTTCACGTGGCGGCGTCAGTTTTGGTTCCGGTAGCTCCTCCACGTTGACTTTGGAAGACATGGAGGCGATTCGCCGGGAAGTGCCGGGCGTGCGAAACATCAGCCCTGAGGTCCGCACCTCGCGCCAAGTGATCGCTGGTGGCTTGAACACATCCACCAGCATCATCGGCGCATCACCCGATTACTTCGCCATCCGCTCATGGACCATCAAGGACGGCTCTTTCTTTTCAGAACCGGACATCACCACCGCTTCCAAGGTGGCGGTCATCGGCAAGACGACGGCACAAACGTTGTTTGAAGGCAATGATCCCGTCGGCCAGGTCGTGCGCGTCAGCATGGGTGGCGGCAGCACGGGTGGCAGCATCCCCTTCACGATCATCGGCGTGCTGAATCCCAAAGGCAGCTCTCCCGGCAGCAATACGGACTACGATGATTGCCTCATCATCCCCTACACCACGGCGATGAAGCGGTTGCTGAACAGCCCGACCTTGCGCGGCATCAATGTGCAGACGGAGACCATGGAGATGATGCCGGAAGTGCAGCAACGCATCGCTGATTTGCTGCGCCAGACGCATCGCATCACCGCTGGTCGTCCTGATGATTTCACGATCCGTTCACAGGAAGAACTGGCCAGCGCCATGAGCGCCACACAAGAAACGATGCAATATCTGCTGGGTGGCGTGGCCATTGTATCTCTGCTGGTCGGCGGCATCGGCATCATGAATATCATGCTTGTGAGCGTCACGGAACGCACGCGGGAGATCGGCATCCGCATGGCCTTGGGGGCGCGTCCGCGGGATGTGCTGGCGCAGTTCCTCATCGAAGCCATCACCTTGAGCTGCACCGGCGGCGTCTTGGGAATTATCTTGGGCATGGTCGCCTCCAAGGTGCTCACGCAGCTCAAGAGCTGGCCCACGCTTACCTCTCCAGATGCCATCTTGTACAGCTTCGCGTTCAGTGCGGCGGTCGGGATTTTCTTCGGCTTCTACCCGGCGCGTAAAGCGGCCCAGCTCGATCCGATCGATGCGTTGCGGTACGAGTAATGTGGAGCGCGGACTTTAGTCCGCCTAAACGTCCATCCGTCAGGCAGTGCGAGAGTTTTCAAACATATCCTGCCACACCATAACACCGGCCAATACTGCTTTTGCTTAGGTGCATTTAGGCGACCTAAAGGTCGCGCTCCTTGCCTCATTGCATTCGTAGCCCTTCCATGTTAACGACGCACTCGTCGAATGTTTCGCGTGATTTTCCATCTCGATATGGATGCGTTCTACGCTTCCGTCGAACAGCGTGACCGGCCTGAATTGAAGGGCAAGCCGGTCATCGTCGGCTCACCACCGACGCAGCGCGGGGTAGTCAGTGCGTCCAGTTACGAGGCGCGCAAATTCGGCGTGCGCTCTGCCATGCCCAGCATGACTGCGGGCCGCCTTTGTCCAAATGGCATCTTCATCCGCCCGCGCATGGAGGCTTACAAGGCTGAGTCGCATGCCATCATGGCCATCCTCCAGGGCTTCATCGGCGAACTTATCCAGCAAGTCTCCGTGGATGAGGCCTACATGGATGTCTCCGCGCGGTGTCAGGCAGAGACGCATGATGCCAGCCTGGAGAGCGCGTTGCCGCTGGCCCGTGAGATCAAGGCAGAGATAAAGCGTGAACGTGATCTGACGGCGACCATTGGGGTCGCGCCGAACAAACTGTTGTCCAAGCTCGCGAGTGATTATCAGAAGCCCGATGGGCTCACGCTCATTCGCGAATCGGAGAAGGTCGCGTTCCTGCGTCCCCTGCCCGTGCGTTCACTGCACGGCATCGGCAAAGTCACGGAAGAGACACTGCATAATGCAGCGTTAAGGACGGTGGGTGATTTGCAGGATTACAAAGGGGATTTGCGCGCCCTCGTCGGTTCGTGGGGACCGGAGCTGAAACGTTTCGCTTTCGGGGAAGACAATCGCGCGCTGGAACTGGGCGATGACATCAAAAGCATCAGCAGCGAGAATACATTTCTGAAAGATACCGATGACCGGCCCATCTTGCGCGCGTGTCTCAAAGAACAGGCGGATGACATCGCAGCCAAGCTCGCACGACGTCGGCTGGCGGCGCACACCATTCAGGTGAAGGTGCGCTACAGTGATTTCACGACGCTCACGCGTCAGATCTCGTTTGAGGAATCGGTGATTGAAGCGAAGGATATTTATCGTTTTGGCTGCTGGTTGCTCGCGAAAGAAAAGCTTGTGCATCGGCCACTACGTTTGATCGGCCTTGGGGTCAGCGGGCTGACGGAATTGCGGGTGCAGCAATTGCGCTTTCCTTTTGAGCAGAGTCCGGCGGCGAAGAAATCAAAGGGATGAGCAATCCAACTTACGGAGCGCGCATCAGCCGTGCGCGGGTGCTTCGGTGGCCACTTCATCTTTGGCGGGCCAGAGGAAGGTGAAGGGCTTGCGGCAGAAGCGTTGCCAGACGGCTTGATAGATGGCCTTTCGATCTGGAGCAGAGACATCACGGGCGCGGATGGCCACCCACATCGCCAGACCAAAGCTGACCGACACATTGAGCGTGCCGATGACCATGATGCCGACCAGCGCGAGCCAGAAGGCATTCAGATAAACCACTCCCGTGCCGATGGTGTAAATGGAGCCGGCAAATTGGCCAGTGCCCAAAGTCACATGCCGTACGTCAATCGGCAGACCGGTCATCGTGCCGAACATGGGTAGCAGCCCGAGCAAGAAGCCGAGCAGGATGTTACTCGTGAGGCCGGCGATGTTGTCATCCAGGAACTTGGCCAATCGTGCAGCGCCTTTTGGTCCCAGAATGAATTGCAATGCCATTGCGCAGCCGATGATAGGCAAACCAGTTATCGCCAAAGCCCGCCGCCAAGGCAGTGAACCACAGCAACACGCCGGTGAAGGCGGCATAGAACGGCGTCATACCGAACACGGAAAGCGAATGCAAGGTCTTCTCTGCCTTCTCCATGCCGAGCAAGGGAGCGCCGCTTACCATATGCCCGATATAGGCGATCAACAGCGCCAAGGGAAAGGTCAGCGCCAAGTTGCCCACGATGGCGGCGATCTGTGAACGGATAAGGCAAACGATCTCATCCACCAGTTTCTCCAACGCCACGGGATCGCGCACATTGTGCATCTTCGCGGCCAGGGCGGGCGCAGTCGTGGCGGGCTGCTTAGTCGCCAGCGTGAAGCCGCACAACTGGATAGCTACGAAAGAGATGGCGTAATTGAAGCCAAGGATGATTCCGCCGATCAGTTGGGGAAAAGCGATGGTGGCCAAGGCGAACTTCATCCACGTGGTCACGGCCATGATCATTCCACCGCCCGCCGCGTGCTGGAACATCTCCTTATACTGCTTGCGATCCCGCGCGATGTAGTGTTCACCCGTCTCCGCCGTCCGCTCGACCATTTTTCGGGTGAGCAACTGCAGATTGCCGCGCACCAAAGAACGAACGCCCCGATGCTGCTGATGTTCACGGACGAGTTGCGCGATGAAGCCCGCCATCCGCGTCACGCGCGCATCCTTGTTCAGCATCAGCTCCAGCAAGATACCCATGCGTTGCAACTGTTTCTCCATCCGATCAAGCTGATACACGATGTCCGTGCTGACGCCGTATTCCTCGAGGTGGGTATAAGCGGTATCAATGCCCTTCCCGCAACTTTCAATCTGCGCTCGCAAATGATTCAACTCGGCACTCAGGTCGGCATCCGGCTGGGCGCGCCGGAGCGTGAGCAGAGCTTCTGTTGCCGCCGTGAGCTTAAAGAATGGCAGTTCGCGAAAATGTTTGCGCGTGATGCGGGAGCGGATCTCCAGCGACGTCCCGGCGATGCGAACACTGGCAGCGAGCTGGATGAGCGCCTCCTCCATATCCACCTGAATGGTATCCCATTCGGCTTCTTCAGACTCAAGGTCGCCTTGCACCAGTTCCCGGAGGCGGTCAAAAGTCGCTTCGTCTAGGCGTTCCAACCAGTCCGGGTCATCGCGGTGCGGGAAGAGTCGGTCAAAGAGCATGCCCAATTCACCGCTGTAAGGCCGGTCCGGCAGGAAGCGTTCGGTCAGGCGGATGGACACCTCGCGAAAAAAACCGTGTTCACGCGGGATGCCCGTCTCACAGAACAGATCCAGCGCACTGGTATCCCGGAGAATGGAGCGTAGCGTGCGGGCCACGGCGACGCGTTGGGTTTCATTCCGCTCCAGGGTCTGGAGCAATAACCGCACGCGACCCGTCTGCACCTTGCCTCGTGGTTCATCCGCATCCACCACCTTTTCCCCCGGGTGGCGTATCCACTCCAGCAGGTCGCAGAACCAGTTCAGCCGTTCCTCGATGGAGTCCGTGGGCGAGGCCGAGGCGATGACAGCATCCAGCGACGGCGTCCGCATAAAAGGGCTGCGGAGCCGTTGCCATACTGCCTTGCACTGTGCGAACCAGCCCATAAGTGCGGGAGGTTACGCCAAGTAGCGCGGCATCACAACGTACCAACCATGAATATTCTGAATTTTCCCGGTTAATCCGCTGTTGTTTAACGGCCCCACGCTGCTTTAATGACTCCGTGGCCAAACCGCTGACACCTGAGACCGACGAACTGCCCTCCGCACTATTGCGGGTGGCAGCGCATATCATCCAGAACTCCAACGAAGAACGGCCGGCGGATGCGCTGCTGCGCCATGAACTGAAAGCCCGCAAGGTGACGCGCGCCGACGCCCGGGACATCAGCCAGCTCGTGTTCGATTATTACCGCTGGTATGGCTGGCTGAAGCATCTGCACTCGCTCTACCCGCGCATCAAGCTGGCCAAGCAACTGGCGAAGAAGTTCGAGGAACGGCCGGATTCTTTCACCGCGGAATCGCTGCAGAACAACAGCGTACCGCCGTGGACCAAGGAAGTGATGGAAGTTTCGGTGGAATGGGCCAGGGCTCTCCAGATGGCACCAAATCTCTGGCTGCGCTCCCGTATCGGCCAAGACCAGAGCTTGCGCGAGAAGCTCGGCATCTTCGAGGATTTCTCCGTGCCCGGTTTACCAGAAGCGATCCGTTACGACGGTGAGGCGGATCTTTTTCGCTCCCAAGAATTTCATGCGGGTGAGTTTGAATTGCAGGACATCGCCTCCCAGCTCGTGAGCATGTTCTGCGCCCCAAAACCGGGCGAAACCTGGTGGGATACGTGCGCCGGTGAAGGCGGCAAGACGCTGCACCTCGCGGATCTGATGCAGAACAAAGGTTTGGTCTGGGCATCAGATCGCGCGGACTGGCGGCTGAAGAAATTGAAGCTCCGGGCCAGCCGGGCGAAGTGTTTCAATTATCGCTCCGCCCTGTGGGACGGCGGCGCCAAGCTGCCAACGAAGGCCAAGTTTGACGGTATTCTCGTGGATGCGCCGTGCAGCGGTATCGGCACGTGGCAACGGAATCCGCATGCGCGCTGGACGACGACGCAAAAAGACGTGACGGAACTCGCGGTGGTGCAGCGCCAGTTGCTGGAGCGTGTGGCAAACTCGGTGAAGCCCGGCGGCAAATTAATCTACTCCGTTTGTACGTTATCCAATTCGGAAACGGGAGAGAACGCGGATCATTTCACAAGCATTCATCCGGAGTTCGAACCGTTGGAAGTGCCGCCTGCTTTGGCAGGCGCGGTGCAGAGCAAAAAGCCGGGCCAGTTCTGGGCGTGGCCGCAGACACTGGGCGGGAATGGGATGTTCATCGCAGGTTGGCGGCGTAAGAGCAGTTGAATCTAGAAAAGAGCATCACCCATTAGGTCAGGCTCTTTCCCCTCACCCCGCCCCTATCACTTGGGGGAGGGAATAGCTTCGTCGCCGGACAAAGAAAAGGGACACTGGTGTCAGTGTCCCGAGTCTCGGAAATTCTCTATGGAATTTGTCTAGCTCGCTTTGGGTGCTGCGGTGCTTTGGCGTGCGAAGACTTCGGCGGAGAGCCGTTGCGTCATCGGACGTTCGCCCGCGAGCAGCTTCGTCATGGATTCCATCGCAGCCACACCGAGGCGGAACTTGGGCTGGCGCACGGTGGTCAGCGGCACGCGGAAATGTTCGCTGGTCAGCACATTGCCGAAGCCTATCACGGAGATGTCCTCGGGGATCTTCAAGCCCTGATCCAGGAAAACATTTGCGGCGCCGATGGCTACGAGGTCGTTCACCGCTTGTACGGCAGTGACGGGGCAGGATTCATTGAGCAACTGGAGTGCGGCGTTGCGCCCCTCCTCAATCGTATTACCCGCGGCGTAGATGAGGTGATCATCGAACGCGATGCCCGCTTCCTTCAAAGCACGGCGATACCCTTCCAGACGCTCCTGCGAAGAGGGCGAGGATTGCTGGCCGGCAAAGAAGGCGATCCGACGATGGCCGAGTTGCAGCAGATGTTGCGTGGCCAGATAGCTCGCGCCGACGTCATCCGTCTCCACGTTCACGAAATTCTGACAGAACGGAGCGTTGTGGCCGAGGATGACGGTGGGTGTGCCGTGCTTCACCAGCTCATCATAGATAGGCGCCTTCTGGCCCAGGCGATAAACGGGCACGATGAAGAGACCATCGACACGCCGGGAAAGAAAGCGGCGGATGTACATCTCTTCGCGGGCCGGCTGGTTCAACGTGTGACCAAGAATGACTTCGTAGCCCATCTCAAAAGCGCGTTCCTCGATGGCCATCACCATGCGCGCGTAGAGCGGATTCGTGGAAGAGGCGATGAGCAGGCCGAACAGCTTGGCACTGCGGCTGCGCAGACCGCGGGCGAGCACATCGGGCACGTAGCCCATGTCTTCCGAGAGCTTGCGCACGCGGGCCTTGGTGGCGGCAGAAATGTCGGGGGCATCACGCAGGACCTTGGAGACGGTCATCACGGACACCCCGGCAGCTTGAGCGATATCTTTTAGACGGACCATGGAGAAAAAGGTGACGGCAGGCAGGAACTCACGGGACCAACGGTCGTCCGGGATGAAGATTCAATGACTGCGTTCATGAGCTTAAACATTGGAACCGCTCCAGCTTAACTTCTGCCGGAGCGTTTTGAAGAAAGAACTGCCTTTGAGCCGCACTAAATTCAAACGGTGACGGCTGCGGCAAAAAACGATCTCATCGCCCGCCTTCAAGGGCTTCTCCACCTGGCCATCGGCGGCGATCAACGTCTCGGGCTTATGATTGAGCACCTTCACACTGATGGTGGAGCTCAGGCTCAAGATGACCGAACGATTGGAAAGCGTATGCGGACAAATAGGCGTGAGCGTGAATACCTCCGCGGAGGGACTGACAATGGCACCACCGGCTGAGAGTGAGTAGGCGGTCGAGCCGGTAGAGGAACTAAGGATCAAACCGTCGCAGCGATAGCGCGTCAGCATCTCCTCATCCACACGCACCTCGAGCTCGATCATCCGCGAAGCCGCACCACGGCTGATGACGAAATCATTCAAGGCGCATTGCACGAACTCTTTGCCCTCGATCTCACCATGCGCCTCGATGAGCCAGCGCGGATCGGAATCAAATTCTCCTGCCCACACGCGGGCGAAGGCTTCCTTCACATTCTTGGAAGAAACGGCCGTAAGAAAACCAAGGCTGCCGACATTGATGCCCAGCACCGGCGTTTGCACCCCATGCAGATCCCGCGCGACGCTCAGCATGGTGCCATCACCACCGAACACGACCACAAGGTCCACCGCGCGGGCGAGGGCGGAAACGGACATGCGTGGACCAGCTTCCCGCCCCATGAACTGCTGGGTAGCCGTCTCCATCATCACCGTGCGACCGCTAGCCTCGATGGCACGCACCGCCTGACGCACCACCGAACGGCAGGCCGTCTTGTCCGTGTTGGCGATAAGGCCGACGCGGGATATTTTGTCAGCGCGTTTTTTCAAGCAGCACCAAAAATTCTTTGTTGCCCGCAGGCCCAAGCAGCGGTGATTCCGTCAGGCCCAGCCACTGCAAGGTTTTCTTCTGCTTCACGAATTCCGCGAAGTCTTTGATCACGCGGTCATGAATCAGCGGGTCCGTGATGACCCCTTCGCCCGCATCCACTTCTTCTTTGCCCGCTTCGAACTGGGGCTTGATGAGCGCCACTATGCGCCCGCCCGGCTTCAGAAACTCCACCGCCACCGGCACAATCTTCCGCAACGAAATGAACGAGCAATCGATCGTGATGATGTCCACCGGCGCGAACCCTTCACCGAAATGGGCCGTGGTCAGGTTGCGCGCATTCGTCTTTTCCATCACCACCACGCGCGGGTCCTGCCGGAGCTTCCAGGCGAGCTGGTTGTTGCCGACATCCACGGCGTAAACTTTCGTCGCCCCGGCTTGCAGCAGGCAATCCGTGAAGCCACCCGTCGAGGAGCCGAGATCGATAGCGATCATCGCCTGCGTCTTGACCTGGAAATACTTGAGGGCGTGCTCCATTTTATGTCCGCCGCGGCTGACATATTTCTCGGGCACATCCAGCACGACTTCATCCTCGGGACGGACTTGATCGCTCGCCTTGTGCGCACGCTGCTGGTTCACGCGAACTGTCCCGGCAAGAATGGCCCGCTGGGCCTTCTCTCGGCTGGTGCACAAACCCCGTTCCACCATGGCCTGGTCCAAGCGCGTCATGAACCTGTAAAAGGAATGCCAAAAACAACCGGCATCAGATCAAAAAGTTGGGCCCGCATCAGACCTTGCCCTGAGCAATGCGATTCTGGGTGTCGCGATAGGTGAGGTAAAAAATATCGGTCTCACCGACGATCTTCTGGACGATTTGCCCCAAGTTGGCGATGTCCACCACGTTGATGACCGCCTGCACACTCTGCTGATAGGCCTGCATGGAATGCAAGGTCTGGAAATTGGCACCGATGAGGAAGAACGTAGAATGACGACGACGCCCCATGGGCATCCACTGGATGGCGCGCAGGGTGGTGTTGTCTTCGGGTGTTTCGCAGCAGAAACTTTCCTCGATGATGACCACCTGATACTGGAGCTGTGGATAACGGGCGACGAACTCAGCCTCGTTGGTGACGTGGTGCACCTTGTAGCCCAGCTCCGCCAGCATGCCCTGGCAGATGGCGATCAGCTCCGGCGATGTCAGGCACATCAACGCTGGTTTGTCGTCTGGTCCGATGAATTCGAATTCCATGCTTGGGAGAGTTTAGGTCTTCAGCTTGAGTTTCATCGACGGGAGCGGAGGCGCTTCGCCGGCGGCCGGTTTCGTCTCCGGACCCTTTTGCATCGATAGGTTGCTGATATTCGTGGTCAGCTCGCCGCGCTTCTTCTTGATGTTGTCGATACCGCGCGTGACCGGGCCCTTCTTCGTGCAATAAAGCAGCGCAGTCTCTTCCGTGACAAGCCCTTGATCGAAGCAGTCGATGACCGTTTGATCGAATGAACGCCAGCCGAACGTCTGGCTCGCCTCGATGATCTCGTAGAAGGTCTTGCCCTCGCTTTCACCGTAAGTGATGGAGTCTTTGGTACGCATGTTGTTGCCCATGATCTCCAGCAACGCCACGCGACCGCCGCCAACCTTCGGTGCGAGACGCTGGCTGACAACCCAGCGCAAAGTATCCGCCAGACGCAGCCGGATCTGCTCCTGCTCATCCGTCTCGAACATACCGAGAATACGGTTGATCGTCTGACCGGCATCGATCGTGTGCAGCGTGCTCACGACCAAGTGACCCGTTTCTGCGGCACTCAAACCGATCTCGACCGTTTCCCGGTCACGCATTTCGCCGACCAGAATCACCTTGGGCGCCTGACGCAACGCGGCACGCAAGCCGCTTGAGAACTTGTCAAAGTCCGTGCCCATCTCGCGCTGGTTGAACGTCGCCTTCTTTTGCGGATGCACGAATTCGACGGGGTCTTCCAGCGTGATGATGTGGATCGATTTGGATTCGTTGATCTCGTTCAGCAACGCCGCCAGTGTCGTGGACTTACCGGAGCCCGTCGCACCGGTGACCAGCACCAGACCGGTCTTTTCCTTCGCGACTTGATGGAAGATATCCGGCAGCTTGAGCTGCTCCAGCGTCGGAATCTTCGTGTTCAACTTACGCAACACGATTGAGTAATTGCCGCGCTGCGAGAAGATGTTCACACGGAAGCGGGCTTTCCCCTGCAAGTAGTAGGACGAGTCGCACGAACCCGTGCGCAGCAGGTCTTCCGTCAGACGCCGACCGCCATTCACCAAGTTCAGGGCGATCATCTCCGTCTGATACGGCGTGAGCTTCTCCACGGGCGGATCGATGGCCACACCCACCAATTGACCGGAGGACTCCACTTGCAGCGGTTTCTCTACCGTGATGTTCAGATCCGAGACATCGTTCTGCGAATCGAGCATCGTGCCCAAGATATAATCAAGTTCGGTTACGCGCATAACGAGCAGTTACCAAAGTTTTCCCACACGGACCATCCCGCCTGAATTACATACCGTCATCGTCATCCGGCGGATGCGACAGGAAGGGACGGAACTTCTTCTTGTCGAGGCACTTGTCATAGGCCTCTTCCGGCGAAATACGCTTCATCTTCAGATGATCCATGATCGCGTCATCGAGCGGCTGGTTGCCCAGCTTCTTGCCGACCTGAATCATACCGGGGATCTGATGCGTCTTCGCTTCACGAATCAAGTTCGCGATAGCGGTCGTCACCACCAGAATCTCCAGCGCGGCCACACGGCCTTTCTTATCGATGCGTTTGAACAGGTTCTGTGCCACCACACCTTTGAGAGCTTCAGAAAGCGTCGCCCGCGTCTTGTTCTGCTGATCCGCCGGGAACACGTCGATGATACGATCAATCGTCTTCGCCGCGCTTTGCGTGTGCAGTGTGCCGAAGACCAAGTGACCCGTGCTCGCTGCCGTAAGCGCCAGCTCGATCGTTTCCAAGTCACGCATTTCGCCGACCAGAATGATATCCGGGTCTTCACGCAAGGCGCCTTTCAGCGCCGACGCGAACGACTTCGTATGGATGCCCACCTCGCGATGGTTCACCAGGCAGTTCTTGCTCTCGTGCACGAACTCGATCGGGTCCTCCACCGTCAGGATGTGATCCTTCCGGTTCTTGTTGCAGTAATCGACGATCGCCGCGAGCGTGGTGGACTTACCGGAGCCCGTGGGTCCCGTCACCAGCACCATGCCCTTGTGCAACATGCCGAATTTCTTCAACACCGGCGGCAACGGCGCATCGAACTTCTCGAAGTCCTCGAACGACAGCACCTTGCTCGGAATCGCACGGAACACCGCCGCCACGCCGTTCTTCTGGTTGAAGAAGTTTGCACGGAAGCGGGACACTCCGGGAATCTCGTAACCGAAATCCACGTCACCCGTTTCTTCGTAAACTTTGATCTTATATTCCGGCGCGATCTCGTAGAGCATCGCCTTCAGCGAATCGCTCTCCAGCGGTGGATAATCCACGCGGTGCAACTCGCCGTTGATACGCAGCATCGGCGGATTGCCGGATGCCAGGTGCAAGTCCGAGGCCTTTTGCTCGAACATGAGGTTGAAGAAGGCGTCAATCTTTGCCATAGATTCCTCTGTCTGTTGGCGAATCCTAAGCGTACTGGTTCGCTCTACGCAAGCAATTGAATCAATTAGCCGACATCATCCGGGGAGAAATACGGCAGGGGGGTCCCCTCTCCTTCCGCCGCTACATGGCACTGGCCCTCTACCACCCGGAGCACGGCTACTACGAGAAACCCGCCCTGCCCCAGACCGGCAAGCAGGGCGATTTCTACACCAGCGTCAGCGTCGGCACCCTTTTCGGCGAGCTCCTCGCCCGGTTTATCGCGGCGGAGACCCGGGAATTCTCCCGCCCCATCGATATCGTGGAGGCTGGCGCCCATGCCGGCCATCTGGCCCGGGACATCCTCACCACCCTTGCGACCAACGCTCCCGACCTCCTCGCGCAGACCCGTTACCGCATCCTCGACCCCTCAATCCACCGTCGCGCCGCCCAGGCGGAGACCTTAAAGGCCTTCCCCAACCAAGTCACTTGGGCGAACAGCATCGAGGATTTGCCGGATAACTCCCTCCGCGGCGTCATTCTCTCGAACGAACTCCTCGACGCCTTTCCCGTTCACCGCCTCGGCTGGTCCGCCGCCGATCAAGCCTGGTTCGAATGGCTCGTGGATTGGCAAGACGCTCTGCCCACCTGGTATCGCACCGAAACCGCCGCGCTACCCGCCGAACTCAAGCCCCATCTGCCTACGCCGGACGACCAACTCGCCCGCCTCCTGCCCGATGGCTTCACCACCGAGATCTGCCCCGCTGCTCCCGCTTGGTGGAGCCAAGCCGCCCAGAAACTGAACGCCGGCTGGCTCCTCACCTTCGATTACGGCCTCGAAGCCCTCGACTTCCTCAGCCCCGAACGCGCCCAAGGCACCCTCCGCGCCTACGAGAAACATCGTCTGGTCGACAACCCCCTCCTGCAACCCGGCGAACGCGACCTCACCGCCCACCTCAACTTCACCGCCATCCGTGAAGCCGGTGAACAAGCTGGCCTGCAAACCCTCCACGACGAGGCCCAAGCGAGATTCCTCACCCGCATCCTCGCCCGCGAAGGCCAGCGCTCCGACCTCCAATGGACCCCGGCCCAAATCCGCCAGTTCCAAACCCTCACCCACCCCGACCACCTAGGCCGCAGCTTCCGCGTATTAGGCCAACGCCGCTAATATTCGTAGCAGCCGACGTAAGGAGGCTCTCTCGATGTTCGATGTTGGATGTTTCCCATAAGCCTATTCGTCCCATCGGTCCCATACGTCCCATTCCCCAACGGCCCGCCGGTGCAACCGGCTTTGAACTTTGAGTTTTGAGCTTTGAACTTATTCAGCATTCCCCCGAAGCGCGCCTTCCCGTCTGATCCGTTTTATGTTTCCTGCGCGATTGCCTCCTGTCCTGCGGTACTCTAGCAACCAGTCCACCCTCACCGGACCAAACC
>JAJNBN010000617.1 GCA_021156225.1 Verrucomicrobiota bacterium
GCTTCGGCGAACCGGTGGGTGGCGAGACTTATTGGTTTGGCTCGGCGGAATACAGCATCCCCATCATCGACCGGTTGCGGATGGCCTTCTTCTATGATGCGGGCATGGTGTACTCGAGTGCGTTCACGTACTCGCAGAACAGCAATTACAACACCGGCTTCTACAACGACAACATCGGCTTCGGGTTCCGCCTGAACCTGCCGATCGGGCCGTTGCGGCTGGACTACGGCATTCCGATCACCTCGGACCCGCAAAATGGCAGTTCCGGCAAATTCCAATTTGGTGTAGGTTATACCCGAGACTTCTAAGCGAGACAGATTGTTGGTTGAAAAATAAGATCATGAAAAAGTTGTTCGCAGCATTGTTGGTGGCCCTGGTGACGGTGGCCGCTTCGCCCATGGGCATGGCCCAGACGTCCCCCAAGATCGGTGTGATAGACCTGAAGAAGGTGTTCGACGGTTATTGGAAGACGAAGCAGGCCGATACTAACCTGAAAAGCCAGGCGGCGGAACTGGACAAGCAACGCAAGAGCATGCTGGACGCCTACGAGCGGTTGAGCAGCGAGTACAAGAAGATCGAGGCGACGCTCAATGATCAGGCCGTCGCGGCGGAGGAACGCGAAAAACGCAAGAAGACGGCGGAAGGCAAGCTGATGGAGATACGCGAGGTGGAGCAGAGCGTGCAACAGTTCGACCGCACGGCCCGCACCCAGATCGGCGAACGGCAACGCCAGATGCGCGACAGCATCCTCAAGGAGATCAAGGAAGCAATCAGCGCCAAGACCAAGTCGGCCGGTTATGATATGATCATCGACAGTGCTGCCGAATCGACCAATGGTACGCCTGTGGTGATGTTTTGGAATGGCACAGGTGACATAACGGAGGCCATTTTGTCACACCTCAACGCCAATGCACCGCCCGAGCCAGCCCCGGCTCCCGCCGCCAGTCCGGCCGAGAAGAAGAAAGACAAGTAATTCGTTTTCAAATAGTTACGAAACGCCGTCTGGTTCGCCAGACGGCGTTTTTGTTTGCCGGGACAACGTTGGCCCGATTCTTGCCAAAGAAAGTAAAGCAGAGCCTGAAGTGTGACAGGCAATGTGTAGTAGGGTAACAGGAAAGCACACCAAAGAACGAAGCGTATGCAAATGGAGAAATTGACGATTAAGGCGCAGGAAGCTTTGCAAGCGGCTCAGAAGCTGGCGCATGAACGTTCGCATCAGGAGATTGATGGCGAACATCTGCTGGCGGCGTTGATCGAACAACCGGATGGGTTGATCCAGCCGCTGATGCAGAAGCTGGGAGTGGCTTTGCCGCGATTGGCGGCAGATATCGAGGCTGAGCTGGGACGGCGGGTGAAGGTGCAGGGAACCAGTTCTGCCGATACGTTTTTAAGCCAAGACTTGAAGAAGGCCTTGGACGCGGCGGAGAAACAGGCGGGGAAACTCAAGGATGATTACACCAGCACGGAGCATCTGTTGCTGGGGTTGATGGATTCCGCGAGCCCGGGGTTGAGACGCATTTTTCAGAAGCATTCATTGAAGCCGGATGCCGTGTTGAAGGTGCTGGCGGAGTTGCGCGGCAATCAGCGGGTGACAGATCAGAATCCGGAAGGAAAATTTCAGGCGCTCGAGAAGTATGGGCGCGACCTGACGGCATTGGCGCGAGCGGGAAAAATTGATCCGGTCATCGGGCGTGATGATGAAATCCGGCGGGTGATGCAGGTGCTTACGCGCCGCACCAAGAACAATCCGGTGCTCATCGGTGAACCGGGCGTGGGCAAGACTGCTATCGTGGAGGGCTTGGCGCGACGGATCGTGAGCGGGGACGTGCCGGAGTCGCTGAAGAACAAGCAGCTCATTGCCATGGATTTGAGCGCGATGATCGCGGGCGCGAAATATCGCGGTGAATTTGAGGACCGGCTGAAGGCGTTCTTGAAAGAGGTCACGGCGAGTGAAGGGCGCGTGATCCTGTTCATCGATGAATTGCACACACTCGTGGGCGCTGGTGCAGCCGAAGGTGCGGCGGATGCAGCGAACATGTTGAAGCCGCAACTGGCGCGCGGTGAGCTGCGCTGTATTGGCGCGACAACGCTGGATGAGTATCGCAAGCACATCGAAAAGGATGCGGCACTGGAGCGGCGGTTCCAGCCGACGATGGTGGCGGAGCCGAGTGTGGAGGCGACCATCGCGATTTTGCGCGGCTTGAAGGAACGCTACGAGGTGCATCATGGCATCCGCATCCAAGACTCAGCGCTGGTAGCTGCGGCGACCTTGTCGAATCGCTACATCACGGATCGTTTCTTGCCGGACAAGGCGGTGGATTTGATGGATGAATCCGCCTCGCGCTTGCGGATGGAACTCGATTCCATGCCGATCGAGATTGATCAGATCGACCGCCAGATCATGCAGTTGGAGATCGAGCAGACGGCGTTGAAGAAGGAGAAGGATGCGGCCTCGAAGGAGCGTTTGCAGAAAATCGAGAAGGATTTAGCGAACCTGAAAGAGAGTGCCTCGCAACTTAAGGCGCAGTGGCAGAATGAAAAGGCGGCGATCAATGCGGTGAGCATCGTGAACAGCCAGCTCGAAGCCGCGAAGGGTGAACTGGAAAAGGCAGAGCGACAGGGAAATCTGCAACTGGCAGGCGAACTCCAGTACGGGCGCATTCCCGAATTACAACGGAAGCTGGCGGAGACAGAGAAAGCAATCCATGAATCCTCCGGGGAAAAGCGCGTATTCCGGTGACGAGGATGCTGGAGGGCGAGAAGCAAAAGCTCATCAAGATGGAAGAGCGGTTGGGCAAGCGCGTCATCGGCCAGCAGGAACCGATCACGGCGGTAGCCAATGCAGTGCGGCGGGCGCGAAGCGGACTGCAGGATCCGAACCGGCCAGTGGGCTCGTTCATTTTCCTCGGTCCCACAGGCGTGGGCAAAACGGAGCTGGCGAGGGCGCTCGCGGAATTTCTCTTCGATGACGAGAACGCCACAGTGCGCATCGACATGAGTGAGTATATGGAGAAGCACTCCGTGGCGCGGCTCATCGGTGCGCCTCCGGGTTATGTCGGCTACGAAGAGGGCGGGCAATTGAGCGAAGCGGTGCGGCGCCGGCCTTACTCGGTAGTGTTGTTCGATGAGATCGAGAAGGCGCATCACGATGTCTTCAACATCCTCCTGCAAGTGCTGGATGACGGTCGCCTGACGGATGGGCAGGGGCGGACGGTGGATTTCCGCAACACCATCATCATCATGACGAGCAACATCGGCTCTCCGCTGATCCAGGAGTTCTTTAACGCTGGCAAGTCCAGTGCTGCGGACCAGGAGGAACTGGACCGCGTGGTGAAGATGGAATTGCGTGGGCATTTCCGGCCGGAATTCCTCAACCGTGTGGATGACATCATCCTGTTCCACAGCTTGAAGGCGGATCAGATTCTGGCGATTGTGGATATCCAGTTGGAACGCTTGCACAAGCGGTTGGCGCAGCAGCAGCTCACGTTGTCGGTGGATACGGCGGCGAAGGAATTGCTGGGGCGCGAAGGGTATGATCCTCAGTTCGGAGCGCGTCCGCTCAAGCGCACGATCCAAGACCGCTTACTCGATCCATTGGCGATGAAACTGCTGGATGGGGAGTTCAAGCCGGGGGATAAGATTGTGGTGAGTGCGGAGGGGGATGATCTGGTATTTAAAAAGAGCTGAGATTTAGCCGTTGCTTGAGCGTGTGCGGCTGGGTGGGGATGGGATTGCACTGCCGGCTGGAAACCGGCAGCACATTGGTTGCAAGCTGGACGCTTTCTCTCTGCCGTCATAACGTGCGGCACGAATGCAGAATGATGTGACGGTGCCGAAACAGTTTTTCAAGGGCTGGGCGATCCCCGGTCCGGATGTGCCGCGCACAGATGTTCCAGAGATTGAAGCAGGGGAGTCGCT
>JAJNBN010000075.1 GCA_021156225.1 Verrucomicrobiota bacterium
CCCACGAAGCCCATCGCCAATGAGCGCGAGGCCAAGTTGAAAGAACTCGGTGCAGCGTTCGCCGAATTGGCCAAGGAGGAGAGGTGCGATTACGTGAGCCTGTTCGGCGTGGTGCCCGACACCAGCCTGCTGAAGGACGGCGTTCACCCCGATGCGGCTGGCAATGCGCCCATCGCCCAGGCCATCTTGCCGAAATTGTTGTCGGAAAAGAAGTGAGCGGGATTCGGCATTGCCGCCGCTTTCGACCGAGGCCAAGAATAGAAAGTCATAACCAGGTTCCTATTATGCAAATGAATCGCCGCGAATTTTTGCAGCAATCGACCCAAGGCGTGGCCGCTCTCGCCGTGGCATCAACCCTGCCGCTTTACGGCGCGGAGAAGCCGCTGGAGATCATCGATACGCACACGCATTTCTATGATCCGACACGGACGCAAGGCGTACCGTGGCCGCCGAAGAACGATCCGTTGCTCTACCGCAAGGTGATGCCGGCGGATTATCGCGCGCAGAAGGTAGCCCAGCCCGTCACCGCCACCGTCGTGGTGGAAGCCAGCGCGTGGGCGGAGGACAACCAGTTCATTCTCGATCTCGCCAAAGAGGACAAGTTCATCATCGGCCTTTCGGGGAATCTCAAACCGACCGATCCAGAATTCGCGAAGAACCTGAAACGTTTCGCCGCTGATAAGAAGTTCCGCGGCATCCGGGTGAACGGCCGGGCGCTGGCGGAGAGTCTGAAGAACGAGGCATTCGTGGCGGACATCAAGCAGCTCGCCGATGCGGATCTGGAAATGGATGTGAACGGGCCGCCGGATACGTTGCCTGCCATCGCGGAGATCGCGCTAAAGCTTCCCGCTCTGCGTATCATCATCAACCACCTCTCCAACATCCGTATCGATGGCAAGACGGTGGATGCAACGTGGCAAAAGAACATGGAAGCGGCGGGTAAACAGAAGCATGTCTACGCCAAGATATCTGGCCTCGTGGAAGGCACGGGAAAAAAGGACGGCACCGCTCCGGCTGACGCCGCCTTTTACAAACCGCAATTGGACGTGATGTGGCAAGCATTCGGTGAGAACAAACTCATCTACGGCAGTAACTGGCCGGTGAGTGAACGTTTTGCTCCGCTGGCCACCGTGCAACAAATCGTGCACGATTATTTCAGTGCGAAGGGAGCTCAGGCACTGCAAGCCGTTTTCGCCGGCAATGCGAAGGCGGTATATAAGGTGTAATGCGATTGTAGCCGACGACGTAAGGAGGCGGAACTTGCCTCACTCCATCGGATAGAAATTTAAAAGGGTTGAATCGAATTAACGATTCAACCCTTTCGCATTTTAACCATTTAGTCAGTTCCGCCTCGTTATCCCGCAGTCGCGGGACGGCTACGGTAACAAGAACACTTCGTTAGTCTTCAACGGACGTGTGTAGATACGCACGTCATCGATCGCACCATCGTGGAAGCTGCCACCGCCGCTGGCCTGGCCGAAGAAGTTGTTGGTGCGCAACACGGAAGGAACGGAGAAGACCGTGCCCGTCCTCGCCAGCACGCCATTCGTATAGAGCGCGGCATTGCCTGCCGGGCCCACCGTAACCGTGAGCTGCTGCCATTGGTTCAACACCAACACATTGCTTACCAGAATGGCGGAGAGGTTCGTCCCGTTATACACGGCGAACTTCACGTGCGCGTTCGTGGCGTCGCGATAGAGCATGAGGTTCTGGTTCAAGTTTCCGTTGCCGTAGTTGAAGAAGCTTTCCCACGATTTTGGCGTCACAGAATACAACCAGAGCGACAGCGTCAGACCATTGGTGAAGTTTGGTTGCGCGGCTGGGAGCTTTACGTGGTCGTTCACACCATCAAGGTCCACCGCACCACCTACACCGCCAGCAACCCAGGTCGCGCCGTTGTAGAGCGTGCCCACGTTGCCATTCTTCGTAGAATCGAAGGCATAGGAGCCGAAGGTCTCATCCAGGCGATGCCAGCTCACGAGGGCTTCATCGCGGCCAATAGGATTCCAAACGGACAAAGTGGCGTTCGTGGTCACGGTGACGAGCGCCATGTTGTTGATGACGGTGATGTTCGTCTGCTCGGTGCGGAAGCCGTAGTTCTCGCCGATGAGCTGCTCGTTGCTGCCCTCGGGCGTGACGTAGGCCGTGTAAGTGCGGTTCGTCATGTTCACCACGAGGCGGAAGTGGTAGTCGGCCCCGGCCGCGTATGTGATCGCATTGGTCGCCACATAGGCACCGCCATTGCGCGCATCGATGAACCCGGTGGTATTGAAGCGGACGATGCACGCGAGATTGGTGTAGCCCGCCGCGGAACCGCTGGACAGCCCCATCACGCCATCAATGACGTTCGTGCTCGGCGAAGCATCGAACTCAAAGGTGAAGATGGATTGCTGGGATTCAACGGGCGTATTGATCCAAGCCGAGCCCGCCGTTTGCAGCAGCGTATTCGCCACGACCACGGAGGCGACGGAGGAGGTTGCATAGTTGCCTGCGTTATCCCGCGCCACGGCGCTCAGATCGTAAACACCATTGGCGAGGCTGAGCGTATTCCACGGCACTTCAAACGGGCTGCCCGTATCCTCCGCGCCTTGATTCACGCCGTTCACACGGAACTGGATACCCGCGATGCCATTCGCATCACTGGCAGTGGCCATGAGCAAGGTCAGGAATCCATTCACCGATTGGCCGTGCAAGGGCGCGGTGAGCGAAACCGTGGGAGCGGTATTATCCACCGTCACGTTCACGCCTGCGGAAGTGGACGTGTTGTTCGCCGTGTCACGTGCGACAGCAGTGAGCGTGTGCGTGCCATCACTCAAACCCGTCGTGTTCCAAGAGGCGGTGAACGGTGTGAGCGTGTCTTCGGAACCGATGTTCGCTCCATCGGCCTTGAACTGCACACCTGCCACACCAGCAGAGTCGGAGGCGGTCCCGGAAACTGACACTGACGTGCCGCGCACCAGCGCACCAGCCGATGGAGCTGTAATACTCACGCTCGGACCAGTGTTATCCACGATAACGGTGATGACGCTGGAGGTGGTCGTGTTGCCCGCCGGATCGCGGGCGACAGCGGTCAGGCTATGCGTGCCATCCGTGGTGGTCGTCGTGTTCCAACTGATGGTGAAAGGAGTTCCCGTATCTTCCGCGCCCAGGTTCACTCCATCCAGTTTGAACTGCACCCCGGCCACGCTGGTGTTGTCGCTGGCGGAGGCGTCGATATTGATGGTGTCGGTGATGCGCGTGCTGGTCGCCGGACTTGTGATGCTGGCCGTCGGCGCGGAGTTATCCACGATGATGTTGATACCCGCAGAAGTGTTGGTGTTGTTGGCGATATCGCGGGCGACGGCGGTGATCGTATGAGCGCCATTGCTGACCCCGGTCGTGTTCCAACTCAGCGTGAAGGGGGAAACGGTGTCCTCACTGCCGATATTAACCCCATCCACTTTGAACTGCACTCCCACCACGCCAACATTGTCGCTGGCATTCGCAGAGACGGTGACGCTGGGCCCACGAACGTTGGCCCCGCTGGAGGGTGCGGTCACGGCAACTGTCGGCGCAGTGGTGTCGAGAGTGAATTTGGCGCGCCACGTATTGCCGCGGATACCGTTGTTCGCATCAGAATTCTGCGGGTAGGCGTTGACGTCCACGCGCAGTTTGATGACGGGTGAGAGCTGCGTCACAGTCACTCGGCTGTCGGCGGAGATGGTGCCGGCAGCGGAGCGGGCCAGTTCCAGATCGATGTAGCCACTGTTCGGGCTGGCGATGTTCAGCTCCGGGCCATAACCGGTTTCATGGCTGCTGAAGGTGACCCACTTGTTGCTGGTGATCGCGATGAGAACGAAACTCGCGGCCTTGTCGCCGCCGAGCTGGGCATTCACATAGCTGGTGACATCCCAAGAGACCCATTGGTTGATATTGCTGAGTGTCTGAGAACTGATGAGTGTGCCGGCCGCGGGCTTGTTATTCCAGGTGATGGTGTCTTCTGACCAGCCATCCGTCACCTGGTACAGACCGATGGTGGCGGGGCCATCGGGTGAGCTGGTCAGATACGTTTTAAGGATGACGTTGGTGGCCGAAGAGAGCCCGGTCTCAGACAGGTCGAACTTGAAGTAGCTGTGGCGGTTGAAACCCGCGCCGCTGGATTTCAGCACGAGGCTGGTGGTGTTACCAAAGTTGGTATTGGTGGTACTGCCGTCCTGCACATAACTGTCATCTTGGGCGAGGACACGGCGCACCGTGCCGTTGTTCTGCGTGGGGTCCGAGACAGCGACCTCAATGGTCGTGGCATCCTGCTTCACCAGGACAGATGCTTTCTGCTGACTGGTGAGGATATCCACGGTGTTGGTGCCGTCGGTCCAGAAATTGGCGGCCAGCAAGTTCAGGGTGTTCTCTTTCACAGCGTGGACGTTGGTGGACTGCGCCAGGATGGAAATATTCGGCGCGCCCGCGTAGGTGCTCACCTGGGCCGAGCTCTTGCTCGGCAGCAACACATAGGCATAGGAGGCGTTGGCGGGATTGGATCCGTGATCGCGCCAGAGCGTCATGAAGCGATTGGTCAGGATGGCCGTGGCGCTGCCGCCGATGTTGGCCCAGTTGTTCGTGCGTTGTTCACGGACGGCTTTCAACGTAGTAGCCGTCGGGAAGTAATAACCGATATCCGCGCCGCTGGCGGCAGTGCCGACAAGGTGTGCCCAAGATACGTTCGTAAGCGTGGCAGACCAGCCAAGCGTAGTGGATTGGGCGGTGCCGTTGACGGTGAAGGCGTTATTGCCGCTCGTGTTCAGCTTCCGGTTTTCCACAATGGTCTCGATGATGCGGTTATCTGTGCTGGTAATCCCGTTGCCGAGCGCGACGATCTCATCATCGAACATGAACCAGGATTTCTTGGCCGTGAGGGAACTGAATACCGAGGCGTATTCCATGCCGGTCGCGCCGTAGGTGCCCAGGATGTCAGCCCCACCCACCCAGTTCTTGCTGTTGTTCAGGCCTTCATATGCGCCATTGGCCAGCGCCAAGGTATCCACCGTAGTTCCGGGCATGCGCTTGGGGTTGACGGTTGGCCAGAAATTGGCACCGAAATGGCTGAGATCGTTATTGTAAAGGTAGAGCATGCCATCGCTGGTATGCCAGCCTTTCAGGTTCTCGCCGTTGATGGATTCGTAGTTGTAGATGCGCTCGGAAAACATGGAGAGCCCGGCCGCCCAACCGGGGCGGCGATGGACGACGCGGTCCATCTCCGGGAAGATGCGGTGCTCGATGAGTTCGGATTTGGCGACGATGTTCGTGTCGTCACGGATGGCCTTGGCGAGGAGCGTCTGGTGGAGGCTAGGGGCCGTGGTGACGAGGTTGCGGTAGGTATCCGTCTGGATCCAATACTTGGTCATCTGCTTGTATGCGAGCGCGTGATTTGTAGGAGCGAAGAGACTGAGACGGATGATGCTGTGGATGATAGAGTGACCGTTGCTGCGGTCCTCGCCACTGCGGGAAAGGCCGCGACCGCGCACCAGATCGAGACAGGAACCCTTGTAGATCATCGGTTCGTAGGCTTCATAAACCCAGTTGTAGAGATTGGTGTGCTGGCTGTTGGTGACGGCCCAGGTGGAGCCGTTGAGCAGATACATGATGCGGCCCAGGTCGTTGATCTCAGCATCGCCATAACCGCCGGTGTAAGGAAACAATCCGTGCTGCAGGAAGGAACCGTCCTTGTGAAACCCTTCATTCCAGGTGTAGGGGAAAATGATGTCGAGACCGTCGCGGGTGGCGGCGAGCTTGCTGGCGTTCTTGCCGATGACGCCACGCAGGGCAACGACACGGGCGGTGTAGGTGCGGTTGGCGGCAGTGTAGCCGGGAACGGGGGTGTAGAAATCCACTGCGTTCATGTACTGGCTGATCTGCGTGGCGTTGAGGTTGCTGTAGACGAGCACCACGGTGTCGTTCAGTGCTTGTGGAGCGCCCACCTCCCAGTCCCACCAGTTATCATAGGGCGTGTTGCTAGGATAGTTCGTGTGGTAACGCTTGGCATACATCCAGTCGAGGGCACCGATGATGTCGTTCACCAGGTTGGTGTTGTTCTGCAATGCGGCCCCCTTGGTGGCCCAAGTAGTGGCCATGCCAAGAAGGCGGCCGTATGCCGAGGTGACGTGGGAGGAATTGTTTGTGCTGGCGAGGTCGGACCACAGATAGGCACGGCTCAAGCCTCCAGTCTTCACCATGTTGGTCCAATGCGAAGCGCCGAAGCTGTTGACGCCGTTGATGCGGCTGGTGATCTCGGCATCCGCCGTGAAATTCGTGCCGCCGGTCAGGAGTTCACGATACTTCACCCGGAGGTTGTCATACTCATCTGCGTGAGCAGAACCAAAGCCCAGCAGGATCAGCAGGCACAGAGCCAGCGAACAGGTGCGGAGGGCAGCGAACGGGTACAGCTTCGTTTGGGGAAGAACGCGCATAGGGGGGTGGTTGATTAGCGGTTGAGACGACGAAGCCGTTGTACGCGAAGAAGCGACATCCGTGTGCAACGGCTGTGGGGGCATAGGCCGAAGGTGGCATAACCATGGCAAAAAGCAAAAAACTTTCTGCAACGGGAAAAAGCTGTGTTACAATCGGATGACTTTTGGGATTGCCAAAGGTGCCCGGGTGCGGTGTGTATCATGACCGCCGTGCTTGAAGGCAAGACAGAGATACAAGAAATATGGTGAATCAAACTCTGACAGCCAATGTACCAGTGGCCAAGACGGCCATGAACTATCATGACCGCACGATCCGGCTGAACCCGCCCAAGGGAGTCGTCAGCAAGGTGGGGCGCAGCGTGTTCGACTGGCTGGAACGACGGGTAGCGGGCGTATCCGTTCATCCCGATCTGCATGTCTATGACAGCTCGACGTTCCCATGGGCCGCCGAGGTGGAGAGCGAATGGAAACTGGTGCGTGCGGAATTGGACCAGGTGATGAAGTTCCGGGACCAGATGCCGAGCTTTCAAGACATCCTCAAGGAAGTCTCGCTCATCCAGACGGATGACCAGTGGAAGACGTTCTTCCTCCTGGGCATCGGCATGGACTGCACGGAGAACGCGAAGCGTTGCCCAGAGACGATGCGCATCTTGCAGAAGATCCCCGGCGTGAAGACGGCGTTCTTCTCCATCCTTTCGCCGAAGAAACATATTCCCGCCCATCGCGGGGCGTTCAATGGCGTGTTGCGTCTGCATCTGGCGCTGATGGTGCCGGAGCCGCGTGAGCAGGTGCGCATCCGTATCGGCAATGACATCTACAACTGGACGGAGGGCAAGGCGTTGATCTTTGACGACACATACAATCACGAAGTGTGGAATGACACGGACGGTTATCGCGTGGTGTTGTTCGTGGATTTCGCGCGCCCTCTCAAGTCGCCTTGGAACAAAATGCTGGATGGTGTTCTGAACATGGCCTCGCTCGCGCCCTTCCTGCGGGAAGCCGGAATGAAGCAGAAGAAGTGGGAGAAGAAGATGGAAGGCAAGAAGTAGCCTTTTTAGGGTAACACCCCATTTTCAAACCTGCCATTGTTTGACAGAAATGGGGTCGGACCCGACAAGGTTCCGGGGAAGGAATAATGAGCGAATTTAAGAAGTTAAGGCGTGATGCATACGAAGTCTGCTGGGGAGAGGTGGTACAGGGCGATCATTTTGTACAGATCTACGAAGATGATACGGTTTTGTTGGACTCGCTTTCGGGTTATGTGAATGGCGGTCTGCGTGCCGGTGAAGGAGTGGTGGTCATAGCTACCCCGGCACATCTGGAATCCCTGGAGGAACGGCTTTTTGAGATCCATTCCATCGATGTCCGGTCGAAGGGTTTGAAGGAACGTTATTACGCGTTTGATGCGGCGGATACTTTGGCCCGGTTCATGGTGAATGGGATGCCAGATGAAAGTCTCTTCAAGAAATGTGTCTCCGGCATCCTGGAACAGGCGGGGGCCACGGGGCGTAAAGTTCGGGCCTTTGGCGAGATGGTCGTACTGCTTTGGAACGAGGGCAACATCGCGGCTACCATCCGGCTGGAGCAGCTCTGGCACGCCCTGTGCAGCGAAGGGGATTTCGCCCTTTTTTGCGCTTATCCCAAGGACGCCATCACCCAGGATTTGGAGCCGGCTTTTGGTCATGTTTGCGAGGCCCATTCCAAGGTGGTCATCTATTAAGGCGCTCGGGCGGGTTGCTTCGTGCGAAAAGCGTGGTATCCGTTGGGAAATGCTATGAAATCTCCAAAAACAGTCGTCTTTGCATTGGTGCTGCCGCTGGCAGCGTTTGTCACCGGTTGTGAAACCTTTGATAACGATCGTGATGATGATCATTCGGCCGCGGCGGCGCATGGAAATGCGTTCGTCAATGTCACCGAGGCCGTGGCCACGATGAATCCCACCGAGGGCAACAAGGTGAAGGGCACGGTGCGTTTCACGCAGGCGGGCAACAAGGTGAAGATCGTCGCGAAGATCGAAGGGCTGAACCCGAATCAGAAACACGCCATCCACATCCATGAATCCGGCGATGTCAGCTCCAAGGATGGTATGGCCACGGGCGGTCACTACAATCCGGAAGGACATCCGCACGCGCATCCGCATGCGGCACAACGTCACGCGGGCGACCTCGGTAATCTGCAGGCAGATGCCAAAGGTGCGGCCACGCTGGAGCTGGAGGTGGATAACATCTCCGTCGCGGGGCTGAAGAATCCGATCGTGGGCCGGGCCGTGATTATCCACGCGAAGGAAGATGATGGCGGACAGCCGGTGGGTAATGCCGGTCCGCGTATCAGCCAGGGGGCGATCGGTTTGGTGAAACCCGCGGCTCCGGCGAAATAAGTTTCAACGTTTACGAAAAAAGCCCGTCGCTGGTGAGAGCGACGGGCTTTTTGTTGTTAACGGCTGTGTCGCCGACTGGCAGTCGGCAGACGCTGAACAAATTCACGGTTCGCAGATCACCGATCTGCGACACAGCAGACTGCCAGTCTGCGCTACTTCTTCTCTGCGGGTTGAACGGCTGGTTTCTTGACGGTTTTCGGGTCGAGATTTGCCATCAGGTCCTCGTCGGTCACTTGGGATGCCACGCCGCCTTTAGGCACGTTCACTTGGGAAACCCAGAGAATCGCGTTCAGCACCAGCTTGCGTTGGTCATCGTTCTTCCAGCCGAGGTGATTGTGGCCGCCGGTGAAGCCGAAGCCGCGACCGCCATTCGGGCGTTCATAAGCCCAGGCGACGTGTTGCGGTTCCTTGTTTGCCACGGCTTTACGCACATCGGGATTGCCGCTGTGATGGCCATCGGGCCGGCTCATGGTGCTTTCCGGCGGTACGGCGGAGAGCAGGGGGGTAACGCCTTTCATGCCGTCCACGAAGCGCATGTGGAAATACCATTCATCATTCGTCATGAAAGGCTTGACGCCGCTGATGATCGGGTGCTTGGGCAGGGTTTTGAAATCGCCATCCCAGTGAGGATTGACCGACCAATTCACTTCGAAAGCGCCACCGATCCATTCGAGGAATTCTTTCTGTCCTTTGGCCAGCGTGGGTTCGACGGCGTAATGGAGGCAGGCGAGGCCGACGCCTTTATCCATCAGCTTGCCGAGGACTTGGAGGCGATCGCCTTGCAAGGCGGGGTGTCCGCCGCCGCCATCGCTGTAGATCACGATGCCGGCCGCGCCTTCCAAGGCGGCGTGGTCATCCACGGTCTGGTCACCTTCCACCTTGGAGGGCCAGCCGTTGCTGTAAACGACGGTCGTGATGCCGGGAACGTTCGCAAGGCATTTTTGCAAGAGCAGCGAGCCGGCACGGTGCTCGTGGGCGAGCGGGCCGTGACTGATCTTGCCCGCGATGAGGACGATTTTTTTATCGGCAGCGTGGCCGGACAGGGTCAACGCGAGCAGACCCAAGGCTAAGAGCAATTTCTTCATGATGAATGGATACCCAAAGTTATGCCGGGAAATGAGGGAAAAGGAAAGCGGCAAACGCGGATGGGCCGGTGGAGGATGGCCAGACGGGATGCGTTATAAATTGCCGCAAGCTTTCCACTGGTGAACATTCCTGTTTCGCAGTAGTCCAATAGCCGTCGAACAACAGA